>JAJDBL010000032.1 GCA_029261375.1 Nitrospirales bacterium | reverse complement strand
ATCCAGGTCACATCAACCGCAGTGACCGATGCCCGTGACGGCCCCTGGCGTAATTGCTCAATCATCGTATCAACGCTGTCTTTGATGCCATGCACCTCAACCTCGACGCAGCCATCCGCGCGATTCTTCACCCATCCCGTTATTCCAAGTTGGTCTGCGAGATCGGACGTAAAATATCGAAATCCGACACCTTGCACACGTCCAGAGACCACAATACTCGCGGTCATGGGTGCGATAACGTTAGACATTGGGACATATCGTTCTGAGGAATACATGGTCGGGGCGAGAGGATTTGAACCTCCGACCCCCGCGTCCCGAACGCGGTGCGCTACCGAACTGCGCTACGCCCCGACAAAGAGGCTAAAGAATAGAGCGGCACGGAACGTTGGTCAAGGTCGACGAGATGTTATTGAGGGAAACGAGGAGGTGGTACGGCAGAGACCTCAGCCCGCGAGAGCGCGCTTACTCACTCGACGGATTCCAACAGCTCCAATCACGATGAGAAAGACAGTGGCAACACCAACGACGATCGCGACGTTCGCAAAAGATTGGCGAATCTCTGTCATGTCGACTTTCGCGACAATACCCCAGTTGAGTGTCGCAATGGGTTCATACGCAGCAAGCACGACCGTTCCTTGATAGTCGTGGCCGATCAACGTCCCTGAGTTCCCGAGAAGGGCTTGCCGCATAGGTTCAGCCGCCTTGGCGGAAAACTCTACTGGAGGGGGAATCCGGCGATCGCCGTGTCGGCGCCGCATGAGAAACTCGATCGTCGTGCCCTCGCGAACACCAAATGACAACTCGACCCCACTTTTCCAGGAACCACTTGACTCTTCGTGGGCGTGTAAGAGGAGCTTCCGCGTACGCTCGTCGTTTCTGGTGAATACGTGTATGGCTTCTGCCATGCGAGCTTGACTTTGGGCACTCTCGACAAGGCGTGCGCGTTGACGTTCAACCGCCGCGTCATAGCACACATACAGCGTGATCACTGCGACCAAGAGGGCAATGGAACCCATGATCACAATTGGAGCGCGGATCAGCTTTTTTTGGACGTTGCTTGCGCGTTCACCCATGATGGTCCACTCGTAATACTCGTCGACTCAATGGCATTATGCACGAAAAAAACATGGAGACATGCGATACAACCTCCGGTGTGTGACGCCGGAACTGTACAGCAATTGTGGAGGGCATTCAACGGAAATCGCCGTATATACGATAGGTTTCCATGTATACTACCGCCATATGCGCCATGGATATCGGGGGCGATCACAGAAAGAGTCAGGCGCACATGACTCTGTGACAAAGGGAGGAAGTGAATGCAATCACGCGCCATAGAAATTAAGCAATCGTTGTTTCGATATAAAGTCCTCGCAATTTCTGCGCTGGTTCTTGTGGTCATTCTCATCGGAAACGGATTCACGTACTTCGCCTTGGAAGAGCTTCACGAGAATAGCAAGCGAAGCGAGGAAGAGATCATGACGCGGACCCAAGCCTTAAACAGACTCGTGACCGCACTGGGTTTTGGACATGGGATCCATAACTTTAAGAACATGATCATTCGCGGCGGAAGCGGTTCGCAATCCTATTTGGACAAGTTCGAGAAAGACGCGATTGGCCTCCACAAAGCGATTGCTGATTACCGCGCACTCCAGCCCTCCGAGGAAGAGCTCGAAGCACTCGACACGATTGCCGCGGTCTTCACGGCGTATGAAAAGGCAGCGGAGCGCGTGGCAGCACTCCACCGGCAACAACTCCCCATCACCGAGATTGATCAGCGGGTGAAGATTAAAGAGGATGCCGCGGCCCTCGAACGCCTCCCGATCCTCCAACAGTTCGTCTCGGCCATGCAAAACCGATCGATTACAGACACACGGCGCATTATCAA
Organism: Nitrospirales bacterium; assembly: GCA_029261375.1. Lineage (GTDB taxonomy): Bacteria > Nitrospirota > Nitrospiria > Nitrospirales > UBA2166 > UBA2166. The sequence continues at coordinate 1,141 of JAJDBL010000032.1, read as the reverse complement.
TAAGGTCAATATTTTTTCCTACACGATGCTTATCATTAATACGGTTCTTATGGGCACGGTCATCGTGCTCGTCTATCGCATTGTGAACCCGCTGGCGAAAATGACAGAGGTAGCCAAACGAATCTCCGCGGGAGACATCGACCAGCGTGTCGACCAGCATCCCGATGACGATATCGGGCCACTGGCCGCAGCGCTCGACGTGATGATCGACGCACAAAGCCATCGCATCCATGCGATGGAGAACCTCGCGAGAGGGAATATCGCAGTGGACTTCAAGAGCATGTCGGACGCGGACCCCTCATCCAAACCCATCGCAACCGTGCAACAGCATCTGAGAACCATTCTTGCCGAGCTTCAGAAAACGACGACGGCTCGGAAGCAGGGAGAACTCAAGGCTAGATGTCGCACCGCGGGGCTACCCGGATGCTACGAGGAGATTCTCGTTGGAGTTAACGCCACCCTGGATGTGGGTGCTCAACCGAGCTAACGCGTGTGGTGAGGAACACCCATCCTCTACTTCGGTACCAACGCTCCGATCAATAGAACTCGTACATGGTCAGTGACGCAAAGGTTCCGAGGACAACAGGCCAATACAAGAGCTTGGGGTAAGCGTTGTTCTCGCCAAGGAGGGCATCGGAGTTTAATTTTGCGGCAAAGACAACCGAGTTGATTGAAACCAGGAGAATCGCGACATACATTTCAAAGTAGAGGTTCTCGAAATAGATGATGCCTTGCGCGGCAAGCTTGTCCCGAAGAAATACATGAGACACCACAAGAACGAAAAACATACCGGAACAGTAGGCCAGCACATTGTTGGAATCGAAGCCAAACGCTTCGGCCTCCTCGCGATTGCTGGTCATCGTCATCAGAATGGTGAACAGCAACAGTGACACGATGAGCAGAGGAACCAGGTCTGAAATGAACGCGCTGATAAAGTTTCTTCGGACATCAATGTTGAAATAGAGCTCAGGAAACGGGGTATGCTTTTCAAACCCCTCACGACCGAAACCCGCATTGTATCGATGGAACCGATAGCTAAACGAGGTGTTTTTCACGAACCAGCCTTCAAGTACAATATTCTCTTCCAAACCCGGCGTCGCCTTCGAGTTGACCATGGGATAGGATTCAAGATCCGGTGTCA
>JAJDBL010000031.1 GCA_029261375.1 Nitrospirales bacterium | reverse complement strand
TGCGAGAACATAAACACTGACAGTATCGATAACCCGACCACGGCAACGCTGATCTTCCGGCTTGTTCGTAGCATTCGCTTCCCTCCCTTGTGGAACTTTCCTGTGAAACTATCTCCAGTACACCTCTTTGCATTTCCTGTGCTAGATAGATATCACCATCTAAGACGTTGATATCTATAAACTTTCTGCTTGTTTCCCATCCCCAACAATTAAACGAATTTTCGGTTACACTGAATTATCGGTTGCATATAACGATATTTTGTTGAAATGAATAGAATCATTCTATATATATGTGACAGGCTGAAGGCTGAAGGCTGAAGGAAAATGATCTAAATTAAACCAATCGACCAGAACCAAACACGATTCGACCTTTCATTACTTCATATCCGCTGCTCATGCACTTCCCTGCTACTACCTTCAACCGAAACACCTTGCCGATTCCTCCGATGACCATCAATGAGTAATCAGCCATCATCATCCGGCGCCGGAGCTAGATTCGATGCCGTGGCGCAAAGCACGAGCGACGCGATCGTTATCAGCGACCACACAGGCCATATCGTGTGGTGGAATCTTGGCGCAACACATACCTTCGGCTACGAGATCGATGACATCGTCGGGAAACCTTTGACGACGTTAATGCCCGACCGGTATCAAGCGGCGCACAAGGCCGGGCTCGAACGTCTTGGGGCGACCGGCAAGGGTAGCATTCTCGGGAAGACCGCAGAACTCCATGGAAAACGAAAAGATGGAGATGAGTTTCCGCTAGAACTCACGCTCTCGACGTGGCGCGAGAACGGCAACGCCTACTACGCTGGGATCATCCGTGACATTACCGAACGAAAGCACGCCGAACAGCTTCAACGTGAAACCGCCCGGCTCCACGCCGAGAATCTATATCTACAAGAGGCCGTTGAGGAAGCGCAGGCGTTTGGTGACCTCGTCGGTCAGACCCCAGCGCTACGCGCGGTCATTGAACAGATTGAACTGGTCGCCCCCACCGACGCAAACGTCCTCATCCTCGGAGAATCTGGAACAGGAAAGGAATTAGTCGCGCGAGAAATTCATCGGCGGAGTGCACGCAAAAACGGACCGATGATTCGCGTGAATTGCGCGTCGATCCCTCGCGACCTCTACGAAAGCGAATTCTTCGGACATGTAAAAGGGGCCTTTACTGGGGCAACCAAAGATCGACCAGGGCGGTTTGAAGCAGCTGATGGAGGCACCATCTTTCTCGATGAAGTTGGAGAGATCCCGCTCGACTTACAATCTCGACTTCTGCGGGTCATTCAGGAACGACAATATGAACGTGTCGGAGATGAGTCGACACGTACGGTCAACGTGCGCATCATCGCCGCGACGAATCGCGATCTTCATGCTGACGTCGACGCCGGACGATTTCGCGCGGATCTGTTCTACCGTCTCAATGTCTTCCCCATCGAGATCGCGCCACTCCGACATCGACTCGACGACATTCCCCACCTTGCGGCACACATCCTTATATGTTCAGCAAAATCCCTGCGTCGACCAAAACACGAACTCACCATCCCGCAGGTACACCAACTCCAAGCCTATGATTGGCCAGGCAACATTCGAGAATTACAGAACGTCATGGAACGCGCACTGATTATCTCTCCTCAAGGCGAACTTCGATTAGACGTTCCAAGCCGTGATCGTAAACTAAAGCGATCTTCCCTCACCGAACGGGCGAAGGCGGTAGCCATCGACGATGTCATGTATACCGAAACGGAGATGCGGGAACGTGAAAGAAACAATCTTCTCACCGCACTGCGCCATACTGGATGGAAGATTTACGGGCGTGGCGGCGCAGCAGAATTGCTGGGCGTGAAACCGCAGACGCTCTTTTCACGGATGCAGAAGATGAAACTTCGAAAACCGTCGGACACCATGCTCCCATGAGCGTCGCTGTGTTGTTACAATGCTCCGCTTCCTAAGAAAACTCAGGAATCGGTGTAGGACAACGCATCGAATTCGAACGTGGATACGATTGGGAAATCCCCCTAGCCCCCTTTTCCAAAGGGGGGACCTGGATGGATAACAACTACGGGAAAATGAGCACCAGCCAAAGCCAGGTTTTACTCAACAGGTCCTAAGTTCATATGTGGCAATCACTGGTTTCATTGTGCGTCCGAATCACGACGTCACCTCCGTTCACCGGCTTCATCGTCTTCGTCATCCTGACCAACGCGGTGATCATTGGTATGGAAACATACCCGGCCATGGTCACCCGCTTTGGCGAATTACTGCACATGGGCGACAAAATCATTTTGGGAATCTTTGTCTTCGAGATTGTGCTCAAGATGATTGCCTGTGGACGCCGTCCACACCACTTCTTCCGCGATGGCTGGAACGTATTCGACTTCATCATTGTCGCCGCAGCGTTTGTTCCTGGCATTGAGAACCAAACGACGATCCTACGTCTGATCCGGTTGTTGAGGGTCCTTCGCCTACTGAGCGCGCTCCCTAGTATGCAAGTCATGGTGGTCGCTGTCATGCACAGCATTCCTGCCATCGGACAGATGGTATTGCTTGCCAGCCTTCTCTTTTACGTGTATGCCGTGATCGGGCAGACATGGTTTGGCACGCATGACCCGCAATATTGGGGCACAATTCACATCTCGCTCCTCAGTCTCTTCCGGGTACTGACGCTTGAAGATTGGACGGATCTGATGTACACCACCATGGAGCGCTACCCCTTTTCCTGGATCTTTTTTGTTAGCTTCGTCTTGTTCGCGACGTTCGTGATCTTTAATATGCTAATCGGTGTGATACTCAACAGCATGGACGAAGCACGAAAGACCATCCGTGAGGAGCAAGCCCGCGCCGAGATTCCAGATCTCCTTGATGCCGTCCAAGCCATGCGGACTGCGCTAGATAACATGGAGCGACATATCGATACGACAAACAAAGATCGGAAGGCCCACGACCAAGAGGCCCGTTGAAGGGCAAGATTTCAGGAGTCAGTATTCAGCATAGAGCTTCGGACATTTCCGGCCTCATCATTCTGACTCCTGACTTCGACATCCGGAACACCTAATCGTTACGAAACCAGTAGACAAGAGGACGGAATGCGAATAAGTCGGATGTACAATGTTGCGGCAATCCTGTTCATCGTCTTACTCATCGCGGTGCCGACTCTGTGGGCATCCGAGCTACACGATGCGGCGAAAGCTGGAGACGTAGAAACGATGCACCAGCTCCTTGCTGAAGGATATGGAGCAAACGAGGCCGATGAAGCAGGCAACCTTCCGCTTCACTATGCATCGGCAAATGGCCACACGGCGATTATCCACGTGCTCACAGCGCATGGCGTCGCCCTAGATGCCACAGACATCAGGGGACGGACCGCACTCCAGATCGCGCTGATTGCCGGGAAAACGGATGTGATGAAGGCGCTCCTTTCTTCAGGAGCGGATGTGAATGCTCAAGCCAAAACCGGAGGGACGGCATTACATATCGCGACGATATTACATCGCAATGACCTTGCCGACATCTTGATTCAACACAATGCCGATGTGAATGCTATTGGGACGATTGAATGGAATGATGGCCTGAATGGCACACCACTCCATTGGGCGATACGGTTGGGCGATAAGAGCATGGTCGATCTGCTGATTCTTGCGGGTGCGGATATGACGATCAAAAATAGCCGTGGGCTAACACCAGTCAGTGCTTCTCGCACCCACTACAATCGGACCCGCAACTCAATCTACTTCGAGATTTCTCGGCTGCTAAAAATACGTGCAGACCAGCGCAAGGAACAGCACTCCCCCCCTACTCCACACCCATGATTCACGGCGCAGCCGTAGCCGCAACGGGTTGATCAGGGCTCGGAACGCGAGGCGCGCTCACGGTCTCTGTGCTCTCCTCCGACACGGTCAACGGATACCGCGTCGTGTACTGATCGACTAAAATCAACTGTTTTCCAAATCGATTGGCGGTGTTGAACACAAGCGGAGCTTGAAGATTCGCCGTGATATTATCCGGTTCCCCCGGAGGAATGGTCAGGATCACAGTAACCTTTATTTCGTCGCCGTCTTTGGTATCAAGATCATCAAACGCATGTTTTGGAATCGACATCTTATAGTCCGGCTTGATGAGAACGGGGTCAATAATCATAAACGCAAGACCAGGATCATCCAGCGATTGCAGCCAATAAAATGGAGCTTCGCGAGTGTGTTCACGGAGAAGAAACCGTCGTGACTCGGGAAAGCCAGGAAGCCCTTGCACAAAGTGAATCACTTCGCCCTCATCAACCTCCAATACACCAAACCGGGTTGTCTCTACAATCACATTACTCATGTCGATGTCCTCCCTGGGTCTTCGTGAGGAGTGACGCAGCCTGTGTGAGCACCGACTCCGAAACCTCCCCTATTGCCGCAGCCTTTTTGTTTTCTTCCATGATCCGAAGATACACCTCATCACGATAAATCTGGGTTTCAAGCGGCGCTTCGATCCCAATTTTGATATGACTCCCCTTGGCCTCAAGCAACACGACTCGAACGCCTTCACCAATACGAATTCCCTCCCCGAGTCTTCGAGTCAGGACGAGCATGGATGAGGTCCTCCTCGCCGTCCGTGTGTCTCATGACGTTCTGTATGCGCCAACACCTTCGACAATACGACGTCCATAAGTTGAGAATGCGTGTGCATCACGTGTGCCTATCTGAGAAAGTTTAAGAGGGAGGTATCAAAGACAGTATTTGCAGTCCTGGCGGCCGCCTCAAGTGCAAAACGCTGCAATGTCAGCTCTGAAATCGCGGCGACTAAGTCAGTGTCTTCGAGCTGTGAGAGCAGTTCAGGAACCAGGACATTGAGTTCCTCAAGTCCCTGTTGTGTGCCTTCAAGCCGACTTTGTCTTGCACCAATTTCCCCCACCGCTTCAATGACTTGATCAAACGCGAGCTCGATCTCCTCCAGTGCCTTTTTGATCCCCGCCTTGTCGTCTTGAAACGAATAGTTGAGCGTCGTATCGTTCTGTGTGATGGTAATGGTCCGGTCTGCCCCACTGTTCGTTGGCGTTAACACGAGGTTATGCGGTGTACCGACAGGCCCATCACTAATGATAGATGCTTTGACTTCGATACCGGCAGTGGCATTGATGGCATCGCGCAGACCGGTCAATGTCGTCCCAGGCGGAACGGTCACTACCGACGTTGTGCCATTTGCACCGACATTAAATTCGAGTGTTCCACCTGCAGCGCTGACGACAGTGTTTTTCGCGGCAATGCCTTGTGAAGCGAAATTCTGGTCATTATTGTTGTTCGCGAGCAACGCGTGCTGAAGCTTAGTCATCGCGCCCATTACATCTGCCGTCGTATTCTGGAACACACGACTTCCAGCGAGAGCGACTTTCGTGGTGCGTCCGTCGCCTACTTCAACCCCGCTTTCGCCTCCATCGCCAACATAGGCATAGCCCGCTTTGAGCGAGAAGACATCACCTGTTGCAGGAACACCGTCAATCGCGACTCGAAAACCAACCACGTCAATGGCCGCGCCAGATGTATAGGAGAGGCCAGTTGAAATCACGTCTCCTGTATCCGAGTCAACCACATCAAACGTCGTCCCGTTGGTAAACCGAAATTCAAGATCGCGAATGAGCGTCGTATTCGAATCCGTCACCGTCCCTTGGCTAATGAGAGCGGTCCCGGTATTCGCGGTATCTGCAGAGGTCGTTCCAACGCGGGAAAACGGAGACCCACCGGAGGTAGTTGATCCTCCATTAAACCCGATGAGCGACCGAGCAGTTCCCCCAGTAACTTCAACACTCGAAGCAGCGCCGAAGGCATTTGAGGTAATGACCACATGATCCGTATCAAACGAGACAGTCACAGCTTTCCCAACGCCAGAGAGCGTAGGATCCGCATTGATTTGTGCCTGGAGTCGGGTCGCGAGTTGAGGACCAGTAAACGCTTCGGTCGCAAGAGCCGTCAGATCAATGGTGCCAGATGCAACACCGTCGACGGTTAATGTCAGCGTATCAGACACCCCGTTGGTCACCGTTGTCGGAAAAATCTGGGGAACTCCAGTGGCACGTCCCCGCGAGCTAAATCCAGAGAATAGATCGATATCCCCATTCTTCGCATTCGCCACATCCGCCATCTGATTAATATTCTGTCCTATCTCTAACGCGGCGACACGTCGATCGGTTGCACTGTTAGTATCGTTGCGCATTTGAAGGCCAAGCTCCTTGACCCGGTTCAAGATATCAACTGCTGTGGAAAGCGAGGTTTCCGTCGCACGCATATGCCCCAACCCGCTATCAATATTTCGCTGCCGCTGATCGATCTTGACCTGTGTATCCTTCAACCCTGCAATCTGAATAAACTTTGGCGGATCATCTGACGGTCTCTGAAGCTGTTTTCCAGAAGAGATCTGCTCTAGGACGTCAAGTTCCGCTCGCCGTCCACGTTGAAGATCCCCGATCACCGACTGAAAGAGCACGATCTCTGAGACACGCATGAAAGCGACCCCCCTATCGTTTCAAGTTATTGAGGGTTTCAAAGAGTTCATCTGCGACGGTAATTAAACGAGCCGCGGCTTGGAATACCTGCTGAAATTGGATCAGCTTGATCATCTCCTCATCTAACGATACGCCGGACACCGTATCTCGAATCTGTTGAATTTGATCCGTCAACAACTGCTGTCCTTGCAACTTCTGCTGATTGGCGCGCGCAGAACTTCCTATACTTCCGCTGATCGAACTTGCAAAAGTATTGAGGGTTCTTCCATTCAGCGGTGCCATCGCTTTGTCCTGAACGGTCACTAGCGCTAACACATTGAGATTATCTCCCGGAACACCCAAGGCCGTTGCGGAAGCCGCAATTTTATCCGTATTGGTGACTGCCACTGCCATTTGAGCTGCGGCCCCGTCATGCGTACTGACCGAAAAAGTATCCCCGGCCAACGGAGCGCCACTGATGGTCAGCTGAAGGCCTTCAAACGTGACGACCGATGGATTCACGTATGCCGCAGTCGTTGAGGCCCCGGTATCAACATTGGTAAACGTGTAATTTCCAGCGGCAAAACTTACCTGGTAATCGTCGAAGGTAAGCGCAGCAGCGTTTGATATGACGCCAACGACAGCGCCCGTCCCGGTATTCGTACTGCTCGCGCTTGCCGTCACCGAAAGCGGGGCAAAGAAGTCGTTGCTCGTTGTCCCATCAAGCCCGAAACCAACTCGATGTTGTTGATTCACTTCATTGATGACCGTCGCGGCAAGCTGATCAACTTGCTTTTGAAGGTCAGGCAAGATGGTGTCTCGCACGTCGATCAGTCCACCCAAGCGTCCACTGGAAATACGGCCTGTGACAACTTCATTCTGGTTGAATCGTATGTCGATTTTCCCGGCGTTCTCTAAATTCACCACACTATCAAGCGACGAAGCCAACACACCGGATACCAGCGGGAATCCCTCGGCGACAAACACGGAGAGATCACCATTCGCACCCTGAACCGTCGTGACATCAATATTCTCCGCCAGCTCACTAATGGCTTGCGTTCGTTGATCCAGGAGGTCATTCGGCTCCTGACCTGAAATCACCGCGAGATTAATTTGACCGTTGAGCTGCGCAATCTGGTCGGCCTGAATATTGACGGATGACAACAACTCTTGGACTTGTCGTTCGATATCGCCTTGCACCCGCCCAAATTCGATTGCGGTGTCTTGAAACCGTTCCGCCACGGCGTCAGCCTCATTGAGAAGAATGGTCCGTTCCGCGAGTCCAGCAGGGCGGGTTGAGACATCACGGAGCGCGTTGAAGAAGGCGTTCAATGATCCCCCGATCTTCCCTCCATCCACGCTTGCGAGCGTGGCCTCAATCCTCGCGAGCGCTTCCCCTGCCGCCTCAAATTGACCGAGGCTCGATTGTGCACCAATCAACTGCCGTTCAATACCTTCATTCACGATCCGTTGAATCTTTGTTATCTGGACGCCCGTACCGACCTGACCGGGCAAACCATTTTGAGGAAGTGTGGAAGAAAACACGGCTTCTTGACGGGTATAGCCTGGTGTATTGATGTTAGCGACATTGTGCGACGTGATTTGTATCGCCTTAGAATTCGCCGCCAGGGCTAAGCGATTGATTGAGAATGATCCGAGAATTGACATCGTATGCTCGCCTTATCCTTGAGTAGACACCATATGACCGTATCCACCAACCGTATCGTGATTGCCTGTCGGGCAGTAAGTGCCTCCTTCCGCGACAGCCTGTCCCCAAAGAGAAAGTAAGCCCTCTACACGACCAAGCGATCGCTCGATCACCTCGCGATTGAGTGCCATCGCATGACGAATATCGGAGGTCAACGCTTCGAGGCGGCCATACTGCCTAGCCAGAGGTGCAGGGAGCGCTCCCCGTGACTCGGTTGATAGCGTCGTGAGCGAAGATCGCCCCTGCGCTGAGTCGCGGATCCGAGCGATACACTCACTCTTTCGGGTATTGATCTCAAGAAGACCATCGTAGGAGGCCGTTCGAAGAAATTCTCGCTCTTGTGCCAAGACGTCGAGGAAGTATTCATATTGCGTGATTTCGTGATCAAGGAGATGTGCAAGCGGCAGATAGCTCGCAGCAGACGGATCACCCGCGTCACTGGGTTGATTGATCTGGTCTGGCAAAGGTGCACCGGGCTCACATACGTTCGTGTATGCATGCTCATCGCCTGTTCTCAGACGAGTGCCACGACGTCCAGATTCTATGAATGTGTGTTTAGACGATCTACTAGAGGGCAGCATTGAGCAAGGTCTCGCGAACTATCGCATCAGAGACCTGCTCACCCTCAACATGATAGGCGTCGGACTCGATGCTACCTTTCAATTCCGTAACCGTGTCGACTCGGACATCCGGAAGGGCAGCGAGTGCCGCGTGCCCTCCACTCAATCCTTTGGCTCGGGAGGAAAGATCGACCGAATCCTTCGAGGCTGCCACCGATGGTCCCTGACGTTTTGTCGCTGCGTCAGGCGCCGTCGATCGCACACCTTGAAGTGAAGCCGCCTTGTCATGAATTCGTCCGTTTCCGATAATATCCATGATCTAGCTCTTCGTATTCTTTGCATACAGATTAATAAGAGAATCTGCATGCTGTATCGGTCGACTTTCTGCAGGACTTGAGCTCTCACCGTCCAATTGACGCATCAGCGAATTGGCCAGCCCAAGACCCCCATCCGCTGCAATCCCCTTCGCAAGCTCTTGGTCAAACATGGACATAAAAATTTCTGAATCTTGCCCTCCTCCGAGCATGGGATCTGGATTGATCGCACGTACCGTCTCTCGCATCGTTTGGATAAGGTGTTGCACAAACAGTGCTTCAAACTGTGTTGCCGCTTCCTTCGTCGTCGGCATCGCTCGCCCCCCCAACTGCAGCGTGGCGGCATCGTTGAAACTTGGATATGGCTGATTTATGTGTAGTGATCCAATAGGGTCCATGAGTTTCCTCTGTATGTTTGAGCAGCGCGAAGTTAGAAGTCAGTACTCAGAAGTTGGAATAGAACTTTGATGACCTGACCAATCGCGTTTTCTCCCGTTCTCATTCTGACTCCTGACTTCTCGATTCTGACTACCTGATTCACTACTCGTTTAAATGACTTCTAGCTCCGCGTGCAACGCGCCCACCGCTTTGATCGCCTGAAGAATCGACACTAGATCGCGCGGCGTCACGCCAACAGCGTTGAGCCCTCGTACCACATCGCCGAGGGTCGCACTGCCATCAATGATCATCAACCGTGAGGGCTCTTCCTCTACGGTGGTATCAACATTAGGAACCACCACCGTCTCGCCACCAGTGGATCCGAGAAACGGCGCTTCGGGTTGCGAGGCTTCAAGCTCCGTCGTCACTTCGACCGTCAAGTTCCCGTGTGAGACAGCGACTCTTGAGATACGCACGTGTTCGCCCATCACCACCGTCCCAGTTCGTTCGTTTACGACGACACGCGCTCGAAGATCGATGGCAACGTCCAACGATTCAATCGCGGCGATGAACGGAACAATCCGTCCCCTGAAAGGTTCTGGAACAATCAACGTCACTACTCCGGGGTTCACAGGCGTGGCGATACCATTGCCATAGAGCACGTTTACGGTATCAGCAAGCCTAACGGCCGTTGTAAAATCCTGCTGATCGAGATTAATAGAGATCGTGTCCCACGCGTTGAGATCGACAGGCACTTCACGTTCGACTAATGCGCCTCCAGATATGATCCCCGCTGTTACATGATTCTTCGACTTGCTATTTCCGTCGCTCCCGCCAAGAAACCCGCCAATCGTCACTTGTCCTTGCGCTACGGCGTACACGTCCTTCGTCGCACCCATAAGAGGCGTAATGAGTAACGTCCCACCTTGAAGACTCTTGGCATCTCCAATTGACGACACGACAGCATCGATGCGATTTCCGACTTTTCCGAATGCAGGAAGATTTGCGGTGACCATGACACCGGCCACGTTACGTGCCAGAATTTGTTGTGGGTCAACGGAGAGGTTGACGCCGAGTTTATTCAACATGCTCAACAAACTCTGAATGGTATACGGCGCTCCAAACACACTGTCCCCGGTGCCAGCCAAACCAGTGACAAGGCCATACCCGACCAGTTGGTTTTCGCGCACCCCCTCAATAGAAGCAATATCTTTCACACGAATAGCATGAGCTGGTACGACAAGAGCGATTGAGAGAACTAATACCACTGCGATACGAAGAATCTGCGTTTCGAAACGGTTCGCCGTGGTTCCTTCTGTATTTTCGAAATAACTAGTCAACATTTTTTCTCCTAGGGCACAGCTCAAAGGATGTTCAAACAGGGCACCCAGCGAGGCCGCAGCAAGCACAGAGGCGAATCGTACTCATGGACGTTGAGCCGAAAGCGCGACGCGAGAACGAAGCTGGTGCTCTGTTTCAACATCCTGTTCAGAATGGCCACAAGTAGCGGACAACGGTCGTCCCCCATCCTGGACCCTGCTCCCCAGTCACGTTGCCATACCCAGAATAGTTGATCTGCGCATCCGCAATGACGTTCGACATGACAGTATTGGTATGGTCGATATCTTCCTGTCTGATGACACCGTTGAGGTACATGGTCTCCTTTTCGCTA
>JAJDBL010000030.1 GCA_029261375.1 Nitrospirales bacterium | reverse complement strand
CCATGTCGTTGACTCGATGTTCAACCAACACGCTAAATGGTTGAAGACGACCGCAACGGAAATTCCGTGGCGACGTCCCATTGCCTCACTCACGTATCTCCTGACCTCCCACGTGTGGCGCCAGGATAACAATGGCTTCTCACACCAAGATCCAGGATTCATCGATAATGTAGTCAACAAGAAAGCAGAAGTGGTACGCGTCTATCTCCCACCCGACGCGAATACGCTGCTTTCGGTAACCGATCATTGTCTCCGAAGCCGAAACTATATCAACGTCATCGTTGCGGGTAAGCAACCTGCCCTGCAATTTCTCGATATGGACGCGGCAGTCAAACATTGCACGGCGGGGCTTGGAATTTGGGAGTGGGCCAGCAACGACAAAGGAAGCGAGCCTGATGTTGTGATGGCGTGCTGTGGCGACATTCCAACATTAGAAACACTCGCGGCTGTGGATATGCTTCGAACCCATGAGCCTCAGCTAAAAATTCGAGTGATCAACGTGGTGGACCTGATGAAACTTCAGCCGGCGGAAGAGCATCCTCACGGACTGACCGACAAAGAATTTGATGCGTTATTTACCACGGACAAGCCGGTTATTTTCGCGTTCCACGGTTATCCATGGTTGATCCACCGCTTGACGTACCGCCGGACAAACCACAAACAGTTCCATGTTCGCGGATATAAGGAAGAGGGAACAATTACCACACCCTTTGACATGGCGGTGCTCAATGACCTCGATCGCTTTCACCTGGTTGCGGACGTCATTGATCGCGTCCCGAAGCTGGGATATCTCGCGGCATATGCGAAACAAGCGATCCGAGACAAGCTGCTTGAGCACAAGGAGTATATTGCGAAGCATGGGGACGACCTTCCCGAGATTGTGAACTGGAAATGGTCCCCTCATCCGAAGAACAGAGCACGGGAATGATGCTGCCGACGGGTCGGGACGAGAGAGAGATCAGCCTGGCGAACGTATACCGTGGAACATCAGTTCAGACAACGAGAGTTATTGATATCTACGTCCCGCATTCCGACAAGGATCATTGCCAGTGACGCTATGGGTCTGGGAACGTAGGAGGGAGTTGAGATGAAGATCATTCTAGCTGTAGATGAATCAAGTCATTCCACCTGGGCCGCAGACGTGCTTCGGACGCTTCCATTGACTGAACCTCCGCACGTTCACGTCCTACACGTCGTAGACATGGAACCGTTGAAGCGCCCATTTCATACTCCGGAGGTCCGGATCCAATACAAGAAGATCATCGAAGAGGAAACCAAAAAGCGTTTGGCGACAGGGCATAAACTGGTGGATGCCGTCGCGGACCGGCTTCGTGAGCGATCGAAAACAATTCGGCGCACCGTTCAACAAGGCCACACGGCTGAAACGATTATCGCGATGGCAAAAAAAGACAATGCCGATCTTCTCGTACTCGGATCCCACGGGCGTCAGAGGATTGAGGCATTCCTTATGGGCAGCGTGTCCCAGAAAGTGTCCACCTATGCACCATGTTCCGTGTTGCTTGTCAAACAGAAAAAGCGCACGCTGAAAAAAATCTTGTTGTCCATCGACGGATCTAGCTATTCAGAAGCGTCGGAGCGGTTCCTTCGCACACAGCTGCTTCCAAGCGGACTCAACATCACCGTTCTGCATGTGTGGGATCACCCGGTCCCCATGCCAAATCTTTTTCCAGCCCTGCTTGAAGAGAACAAGGAGCGCACAAGGCTCGTTCATGCGGGATTCAAAGCACACGCACTGATGTTACAAGGTCACGCTGCCGGCACGATCGTCACCACGGCAAACGATAAGCATGTGGATCTCGTCGTTCTCGGATCCCGAGGATTAAGCGGGCCCAAGCAATTCTTTCTCGGAGGGGTATCACAAAAGGTCATGAAATACGCGGACTGTGCGGTATTGATTGTAAAAAAAGCGGTGAGAGGCAAACAGGGATGATTCATCGGTTTACGATGTTCGGCACATGCGGCATGAAGCAAGCAGACACAGACGCAGGTGATCACGACCATTGCGCGGATTGAGAGAGCAGCACACTCAATAGCGTATTCGTAACTGAAAAGCGACGCGAACAAGACTTGTACGACTCATGATGAAAATCCGACCAACCATACTCACCCGCCACAAATGGACGGGTCAGCGTTTGCCTGCCTTCGACGCCTGGAGGGCTCAGGTGTGTGCTCTGGATAGAACTTCCGAACTCGGAACGGAGTTGGCCCTCCGTGAAACCGAACTTCTCCCTCAATTTTCTCGACATTACCTGCAACTGCGTTCGTTGCCTCGACGATTCCGTCGTGCGTTGAGACGCAAGCTCACCGTGTCCTTAGGCGGTGCGGCGCTGTTATTGACGTTAGGACTAGATCCCACCCAAGCGGCAAACATCAACGTCAGTGGGGGCTGTACCTTGGTCGATGCGATCACCGCAGCCAATACCGATGCGCCCACGGGGAGTTGTCCAGGTGGGAATGGCGCGGACACTATCCATCTTTTCAGCCCGGTGACGCTGAATGTTGTGAATGACTCCGGTCTTGATGGGCCAAGTGGGCTGCCCCAGGTGAGCTCGGATATCACCATTGAGGGAAACGGGAACACCATCGAGCGTGCCTCCGCAGCGCCTGACTTCCGCCTGTTCTTCGTGAACGGCTCGGGAAAGTTAGTCCTGAATGATGCGACCGTTAGCGGAGGAAAATTGGTAGGCAGTGGCGCGGGAGTTTTTAACAATAATACGCTCACCCTCGTCAATAGCACCATTTCCGGAAACACTGCGTTCTTTGGCGGCGGCGTGTATGGCTATGTGGGTGACGTTAGCATCATCAATAGCACGATCTCCGGTAACTCGGCAGATTTTGATGGCGGCGGAATTTCGAATCGGAGTGCAAGCGTCGTCACTATCACCGGGAGCACCATCTCAGGCAATACAGCCCCCTATGGCGCTGGCATTAGCAATGTCCTTGGAATGGTCACGGTCATCAGCAGTACCATTTCAGCGAATACCGCTAGTTCAGGTGGGATTGATCATGGCGGCGGTATACGTAGCCTCGATGGTACGGTCACAATCACGGACAGTACGATATCGGGCAATGTGGCGAATAACGACGGTGGGGCCGTGTACATGAACGATGGCACGGCTACCATTACCAACAGCACCATCTCAGGCAATTCGGCGGGTGATGAGGGCGGTGGCCTCTTTAACGCACTTGGCACCGTCACCTTGACCAATAGTGACATCTCGGGGAATCATGCAGAGTATGGGGGCGGCATAACGAATCGGAATTCCGGCGTCGTCACGATTACCAACAGCACAATTTCCGGAAATTCGGCCGTGTCTGCCGAGTCCCGCGGCGGTGGCGTGTATAACCGCACCTCTGGCATCGTAACCATCAGCAACAGCACCATCGCTGGGAATTATTCCGAGGAATACGGTGGCGGCATATATAGTGGCTCGGGCCTTCTCACCATTGTTGGCAGCACCATCTCGGGGAACACGGCAGACGGCGACGATGGCGGTGGGCTGTATATCGATGGGGGTACCGCAACCATCACCGACAGCACCATCAAGGGCAATTCCGCTAGGGATAGCGGCGGTGTGGAAATCAATGGGGGTGCCATTACCGTCAGCATCACCAACAGCACGATCTCAGACAATACGGCTAGACATGGGGGTGGCATACGCAACTTCTCTTCAGTCCCCGTCACCATCGCCAACAGCACTATCTCAGGCAATACAGCGACGGTTACCGACAGCGGCGGCATATATAACGGTTTATCGAGCATGGTTAACGTCACCGAGAGCACCATCACAGGAAATTCCGCGACTACCCACGGAGGTGGCCTGTTGAATCGTGGAATTTTCACCGTGACCAATAGCACCATCTCAGGCAACTCGGCGAGTTTTGACGGCGGTGGCGTGTACGTCAATAGTGGTACCGTGACCGTGACGAACAGCACCATCATGGGAAATTCGGCGACTGATGATGGCGCGGGCGTGTATATCAAGGGTGGCACCGCCACCATCACCAACAGCACCATCTCGGGGAACTCCGCGACCGATGATGGGGGTGGCGTCTATAACTATTTAGGCAACACTACCCTCACGAACAGCACCATTACCGGGAACACGGCTGTTGTTGCTGGTGGCGTGTGTAACTGCTCCACAGGCAATGTGACTCTCCAACAGACCATACTCTCGGGGAACACCGCGACAGGGACTGGTCCTAGCGCCGTCCCGGAACTCTTTAACTTTGCTTATGGCGGTGGTGGCACGATTACCGCCAATGCACATAATATCTTCGGCCAGAATAGCGTAAGCGGTCTATTCAATGTCAGCGCGGGAGGTAGCGACATTGTGCCCTCGGGACCCGTCGGGACGATACTAAATCCCGTGCTAGGCGATAACGGCGGACCAACCAAAACCCATGACTTGGTCCTTAGCAGCCCGGCCATCGATGGAGCCACGTCCGGGTGCCCGCCACCGAGTGTTGATCAGCGTGGGATCGTCCGTCCGATCGGGCCGGCCTGCGATATCGGCGCGATTGAACTGGATCCGATCAACCTGACCCCGACCGCGGATGCGGGTCTGGACCAAGTGGTTAATGCGGGCGACGTGATCACGCTTGATGGGAGTAGTAGCTCCGATCCAGATGGCGATCCGCTCGCGTTCTCGTGGAATATTACGGGAGGTATGCAGGGACTTCCGCCCAATCAGGCTACGACAGGGAATCCTCGGACGGTAATTGCGCCAGCCGCTGCGTTCGCCTTGACCTTTGAGCTAAAGGTCACCGACACCAATGGCGCCTCCGACACCGACAGCGTGATGGTGACGGTTAGCAATCGAGCACCGATCTCCAATGCGGGGAGTGATCGGATGGTGAGCCGAGGCACAACGGTCATCCTCGATGCGACGGGCAGCACGGATTTTGACGGGGACCAACTAACCTATGTCTGGAAGCAGACGGGAGGACCGTCCGTCACCCTCTCCGGCAAGACCAAGCCAACCGCGACCTTCACGGCCCCAAACAGTCCAGCCACCTTGACGTTCCAATTGGACATTACCGATGGCCGCCGCGGGACCAGCTCGGCAACCGTCACGATTACCGTGCCTTGATTCTCTCGTTCTGCACCGCCCACCCTCCTCTGCCATTCATAGCGTTTCCCTTCATTGACAATTCCTACTCCACAATGTCAGAAGGCACGCAAAACATCTTGGGTTTCCCAAGA
>JAJDBL010000029.1 GCA_029261375.1 Nitrospirales bacterium | reverse complement strand
CATGTACGGTAGCGACCTTTAACCCCACGTCGCCCCTGAGCAATTCAACGGACTACACCCTGACAATCACCACTGGCGTTGAGAATCTCGCCGGCGAGCATATGGTGCTCGCAGTGTTTGCCTCGTTCATCACGGACAGC
Source organism: Nitrospirales bacterium (assembly GCA_029261375.1). Lineage (GTDB taxonomy): Bacteria > Nitrospirota > Nitrospiria > Nitrospirales > UBA2166 > UBA2166. The sequence goes on along the minus strand of JAJDBL010000029.1, from coordinate 3,651 downwards.
GAGTAGCAACCGGAAATCCTGTTCGCGACGACCATTGTGAGGTACATCGTTAGGGCAGAAAGAGTCGTGAGCGTTTTTCTCCTCGATACCCCCATCGTATGTTGAAAATTAAGCCAACCATATACGCTTGCCAGCGATGGACGCGGCAGTATCAACCAGTGGCTGACGCCTGGGAGACGCAGGTCGGTGCAGTCACCCGCACGTCAGAGTTTGGCTCGGAGTTAGCCTACCGCGAAGCGGAGCTTCTTCCGCGCTTTGCCCGACACTACGAACAACTGCGCGCGTTGCCGAGAAGAGTTCGTCGGGCACTGGGCCGGAAGCTCGCCGTTTCTTTGGTTTGTGCGGCGCTGTTGCTGGCATTGGGTGTGGATCCCGCACGTGCGGCGTATATCAATGTTTCCGGGGGTTGTACGTTAGTTGATGCGATTACCGCGGCCAATCTCGATTCATCCGCCGGAAGTTGTCCGGCGGGAAGCGGTGCGGACACCATAAACCTCACGAGCAACGTGACCCTTACCGGGGTCGATAATTCCTCATATGGCCCGAACGGCCTTCCCCTGATCACCAGCGATATCACCATTGCGGGGAATGGCAACACCATCGAGCGTAGCGGGCTCGCACCGGCGTTCCGAATCTTGACGGTCGATTCTGGAGTCGACCTCACCCTTCTGAACACCACGATCAGTGGTGGAAACATTACAGGTGACGGCGGCGGAATTTTGAACAAGGGTACGCTCACCGTTATCGATAGTACGATCTCTAGCAACACCGCGAGTAGTGAGGGCGGAGGGCTCTATCACGATTTTGGAACGACCACATTGTTTCACAGCACGATCGTTGGGAATACGGCGTCGGGTAACGATGGTGGTGGCCTCTTCGTGGATGATGGCAATGTCGTGATCACCGACAGCACGATCTCGGGAAATACGTCGCATTCCTTTGGTGGCGGCATCTATGTGGATGACGGTATTGTCAGCGTGCGGAACAGTGCCATTACAGGGAACACCAGTGGTAGCGAAGGCGGTGGTTTGGCGTTGATCAGCGATGGCACCGTGACCCTGACGAACAGTACGGTTTCAGGAAACACAAGCTCGAATGATGGCGGTGGGTTGTACGCCGAGGGTGGCACCCTTACCGTGATCAACAGCACGGTCTCGGGAAATACCGCGTCGACTAAGGGCGGAGGCGTATATACTGGCGGTGGCACCGTGATTGTCACTAATAGTACCGTCTCGGGCAATTCAGCTCATGATGGCGGTGGCATAGGGAATGACACCTCGGCTCCCATGACCATCACTGACAGCACGATCTCGGACAATACGGCTTCATACGCTGGTGGAGGGGTGTATCACGATGGGACCACGACCAGCATTGTCAATAGCACGATCTCTGGGAATACCGCGGGTCGTGGCGGCGGGGTATATACAGACAATGGCATGGCCACCATCATCAACAGCACCATTACGGGAAATTCAGTGAGCACTAGTGGCGGGGGGCTGAATATCGATACGGGTACTGATACCGCAACGATCACGAACAGCACGATCTCCGGGAATACCGCGTCAACCAATGGCGGAGGCATTTACAATCATGCTAGCGAGGTCACCCTCAGCAACAGCACGCTAAGTGGTAACTCGGCTGTCGATGGCGGTGGCGTGGAGAATGCTGCTGGGGGCACTGTCACCATTGTGAACAGCACGATCTCTGGGAATACCGCGGGCGGAGCTTCCGGCGATGGCGGTGGTGTACACAATAGGAATCCTAGTGTGCTCACGATCGATGACAGTACGATCTCCGGCAATACGTCAGTGAGTGACGGCGGTGGGCTGTTCAACAATTCCGGTGCAAACGCAACGATCACGAATAGCACGATCTCTGGGAATTCGGCGATGTATGCCGGTGGTATCGCGAATTTTCTGAGTACGATTCAACTGCACCACAGCACCATCACGGGAAATTCAGTCCCAGGGAGGGGAGGGGCGGTGTACAACGGCGTGTCCGGCAACCTGCTGCTTCGCCACAGTATCCTTGCGGGGAACACCGCCAGTAGTGGCGGACCCACCATCTATCAGAGTGTGTCCGCAGGCACGTTTACCGCCGCCGACTTCAATGTTTTTGGGCAGAGCAGTACGAATGGGCTGGTGAATGTCAGCCCCGGCGGAAGTGATATCGTCCCGTCGGGATCACTCGGCACGATTATCAATCCCGTGTTACAGAACAATGGGGGACTCACCGAGACCCATGCGTTAGTGTCTGGGAGTCCTGCCATCGAGCCATCCGGTCTCCTCGACTGCCCCGCTCCAAACTTCGATCAACGTGGGGTAGGGCGTCCGGTGGGACCACGCTGCGATGTGGGCCCATTCGAAGTGACGGCTGGTCCGAACGTGATCCCCATTGCCGACGCCGGATCCGATCAACTCGTGAACGCGGGCAATAGTGTGGTTCTGAATGCGGCGGGAAGCTCGGATCCCAATGGAGATCCGCTGACGTTCTCGTGGGAGATCACGTCGGGGATGCAAGGCCTCCCCCCGAATCGTGCGACGAGTGGCGGTACCCGCACGTTGATCATCCCGGCCATCAATGCCCCACTGACCTTTATGCTGACGGCGACGGATGCCCGGGGAGGCACGAGCACCGATACCGTCACCGTGACCGTGCAAGGACAATCGCCAGTGGCCGATGCCGGCTCACCGCAGACGGTGAGTCAGGGGCAAACAGTGATTTTAGATGGGATCGGGAGTACCGATTCCGATGGCGATCAGCTCACCTATGTCTGGAAACAGACCGGGGGATCTCCGGTGACATTATCAAGCAAGACCAACGCCTCGCCGGCGTTTACGGCCCCCAATAGTCCGACTACCCTCACATTCCTGGTCGAGATTACGGATGGGCGCCGTGGGACCAGCTCAGCCACCGTCACGATCATGGTCACGTGATCGTCGCATTTCACATATCCTAAAGCTCCTCCAATGATCGATGCTGCTCTTCCGTTGGAAGTGGGGCGCACTCTGTCTATGGTGTTGCACCTGTTGTGACACCAGGTACTATAGAAGATGACTATTCCCCCTCCCCAGGAACAGGAACTCAAAAGCGTCCATACCTCAAACTTTCCTGCACTGCTTGACCAGCTTAATATCAGTCTCGTTGTTTCTACCTATCAAGCGGGGAAGGTGATCCTTGTTCGCAATGATGCTGGCAGTCTTAATACCCACTTTCGGACATTCTCCAAACCGATGGGGATCGCGGTGGATGGAACACGGCTTACCGTCGGTGGAACCAACACTGTCTGGTATTACCGCAACATGCCTGCCGTTGCCCCGAAGCTCGAACCTGTTGGAACACATGACGCGTGTTATCTCCCACGACGGATTCATGTCACTGGCGACATCGACATTCATGAGCTGGCTTGGGACTGCGACAATGAACTGTGGGTCGTGAACACACGCTTTTGTTGTCTCTGTACCCTTGATGCGGACCATAGTTTCTCTCCGCGCTGGCGTCCGCCGTTTGTCACTGCGCTTGCACCCGAGGATCGGTGTCATCTCAATGGGCTTGCGATGGTTGATGGGCAACCCAAATATGTGACTGCCCTCGGCGACACGGATACGCAAGGCGGATGGAGGGTTAATAAAGCCAACGGCGGGATTCTCA
>JAJDBL010000028.1 GCA_029261375.1 Nitrospirales bacterium | reverse complement strand
CTGAGAACCTACATGCAAGACCTCGTCGAACAAGCACACCAGGAATCAGCCGCTCATGAAACATTCGGGTTTGCACAAAAACCCTACCGACCCGACCAGGCAATCTCCGATCTCCTTGCATTGTTGGACGATCGGATTGAGTCAGAAGGCGTGGAGCTTGGACTTCCGCAGGAGTTTCTTCATCAGATGTGGATGCTCTGTAACGCCGCACAAGAACCGGTGGTAGAGCGGGTCTGGATGGAAACCAATATTGACGGCATCACCAAATCGAAAGCCACGATTCGTGAGCTCACCTATGCGGCCTTAATCGAGTATATGGATAGGCAGGGAACGGAGGAGTGAATGAGGGGGGGGGCTAGCCTATTACGGAGTCATTCAAACCTTTTCAATCGCTTGTAGAGGCCGGTTCGTCCAAATGCATAGCCATGCTTCCGAAAGAGATAGATCAAACCCATGGCATGACTGAAGGTGGCCTTCTTGAACGGGAACCCTCGAGAGATCTCTTGCGCATCATGCACGGCTGATACCCGTGGATCATAGATCACCTGAAACCCCGCCTCCCACACCCGAAGGCAGAAGTCCACGTCTTCGGGAGAATAGAAGATGCGTTCGTCGAGTCCGCTGATTTTGTCTAGTACGTCCCTTCGAAAAACCCAAAACGCTGAAATCGCGTAATCAACGGGCATAGGCTCTGATGAGGTCCCCACATTGTGTGCGCGCTGCTCCATTGATTTCAGTGCAAACGCACGGCGAAGTTTATCTATCACAGTGGGAAACACATCTGTCGATAATTGAAAGTTTCCACTTGGGTAAAAAAGCTTTGGGGCAACGATGCCCCAGCGAGGATTCTGTTTGAGCCCATCAACGAGCGCACCCACCGTCCCTTTCGGAACCTCAACATCGGAATCCATGATGACGATGTACTCCCCTTTCGCTTTGCGCAGGGCCTTATTTCGCGAGACCGTCGTGCCGTGGTTTGTATCGAGGAAGGTGACATCAAGAAGGCCGGGAAACTCTGTCATGAGGCCTTGAAGGAGCGGAACACTCCCATCTGTTGACCCATTGTCCACGACCAAAATTTCGCTGGGGGCATTGCTTTCAGAGAGATCGGCGGCAAGTGTGTGAACACACTTGTCCAGATAGCTTACTGAATTATACGAAAGAATGACTGCGGAAATGTGCACCAGACGTGCCTTCCGTTTGCGTGTCGTTTGCGGCCATCAGCTCGGTTCCACACGCATCATCGCCCGCACCACATCCACGATACACATGACCAGCAATCACATCTGTCGATGTCGCACATTCAGATGCGTTGCGCCTACTCTTCCGGATCTGGAACGTATGGGCGAGGGTGGATCAAATAACCTGGCATGACCTGAATGCTTCGTTCCTCTTCATCGTCAATTGACGCGAAATCACTCAACGGTGGGTGAGAGGCCTCACGGACAATCGATGGTTGTGCAGACGACTGCGGAACTTCAGAGTCGATGACGGGAGTTTGCGAGGATTGGGGCAAGCCGCTATCCGGCTGTAGGATTGGGGTCTCTGACTCTGGGGACATCATCGCTCCTAACGGTTGGACTCCTGTGGTCGTGATCATGGTGTCTACATCCCTTTCTGATTCCAACGCTTCAAACGACGGTCCATGCGCCGCTGTCTGGGTCAGTTCATCTGATTCCACTGTGTCATCTGTCTCAGGCAAAAGAGATGGAGACGCTACGACTTGAGATGGAGCCTCGTGCGGTCTCACAACAGTCGGCCGTATGACACGCGCGCGTTCCACGACTGGCGATTCTATGGCTATTGATGGCTCGGCTACAGCCGGGACATCCTCACTCCAGTCTTCGTCCGCGTCTCGGTCTGCTAATTTCCAAAGCCACATTCCGAGATATGTCCCAACTCCAGCCCAGAGCACGTCAGTGATTTGCACGAGGTGTCTATCAAGAAACAGTTGCCCTGTCTCCAGGGATATACTTAGGCCCACCGCAGCAATCACGGTACGAGATGCGTTCCAGGATGAAAACTGAGCCGCCAGCAAGGCGCCGAGAATGATGTATGGAGCGCCACCGTTGAACACATCCGCCATGACATGGGTCAAGGGATGTTCTGTATAGGCCAGGAGAGGAAACAAGCTCATCAAGGTCAGCGATGCGAAATCTACCGGGGAGAACTGCGATGGCGTCCAGCGCGTCAATACGAGCACGAAGCTCCAGAGGCCCAATGCCACCACAGCCCAATCCCTCGGTGCGCGTGTCCAGCCAAACGCAATACAGCCTGCCCCAAACAGCCCGCCGGCCAGCGCCAACACTGCCGTCGTCGCATCCGTGTGTTGGCTCACGACAAGGAGCTGCATCATTTCAAACACGCTCCCCAACAACCCGCACAATGCCGCAGCTGCAAACAGGACCGCAAATCTTGGAAAGCCCCGCTCACGAAGCGCAAGCGCGAAGATCCCTCCCAGGAACGCCCACCGTAGGAGATCGATGGTCAACATCCATGGCTCGGGAGGAAGAGCATTGCCAAGTAACGTCGCGCCAAACGGAATGAGGCGCGCGTTTTGAATCCCTTCCTTCAGCGGCGTGAGAAGGACCGCAAAATCAAATGGTTCCAGCGAAAAGCCAAGAAAAATGAGGGTCGTGACAGCTGCTAGGCCTGCAAGGGGGCGCTCGTTGACAAGCACG
>JAJDBL010000027.1 GCA_029261375.1 Nitrospirales bacterium | reverse complement strand
GAGTGACCAGATCAGGATTCAGGTTCGGTGGTGCGAGGCCTTCGCGTTTGTTGTCATACCACGCATGGTCGACGACTAACGTCAGATCTGCCGGGCTCCGCAAAAGCTTTTCTAGAATGACGGGCTCAAACACAATGTCGGAGTACATGACAATCACTTTTCCGGACAGCTCAGGTTCAGCGCAGAAGAGTGAGTACAGCTCACCGGTTGTTTCGTACTCGTCGTTGTCGTAGTACCTCAGATTTGGAATAGTAATAGTCTCCTTGAGGTAACCGCGAACAACCGAAATATTCTTAATGTTGCACTCGTTCAATGCCGTAATCTGATGTTCGAGTATTGTCTGGCCTTTGATATCCAGGAGGCACTTAGGTTTGTCTTTGATCAGGGGCATGAGGTTTTTGTCGAATCCCGCAGCGACGATGACAGCCGTGACATCCTCGGCACCTACAGGCAGAAATCGCCGTTCATCTTCCTCAAGTTGTGACACGCCGACAATCTGATAGACGTCTTTCAGCGAGACGATCTGTTCCGAAAGATGCGCGGCAGCTCGGCCTTTGCGCAGTGTTTCAAGGGACTCCCGAGAGGTCTTGATGATTGCCCGCAAGAGTTGGTTTGCGTAAATCACGAGCTTGAAGCCCGCTTTCTCAAGCTCAGTTTCGGTGACGTCGGGAAAGATTGTCGGAACAATAATCAGCGGCTTCACAATGTTCCACGTTGCCGCGAATGTGCGTAGCTCTTCAAAGGTTTTTGATTTCGAATGGACCAAGATTGCATCGGCGCCAGCCTCAGCGTAGGCATCGGCTCGCTTGAGTGCTTCAGCCATTCCCCAGCCGGCGATCAGCGCTTCGGTGCGCGCAATGACGACAAACTCCGATCCAGCCTGGGCAGCTTTGGCCGCACGGATTTTCCCGACAAACTCCTCAACACTCACTAATTCCCGCTTGACCCCAGCGTAAAAACTACATCGTTTTGGAAAGACGTTATCTTCGATGCACAGCCCAGCGATCCCAGCCTTTTCGAAGTCTGTGACCGTTCGCATGAGGTTGATGGCGTTGCCGTATCCGGTGTCTCCATCAACGATGACCGGAATACGAGTCGCCTCGGCGATGTTTTTCGACACGTCGAGCGTCTCGGTCATCGTCAATCCGCTCGCGTCTGGAACACATTTCTGCGCGGCGGATATTCCAAATCCACCGGCCCAGACGGCGTCGAATCCAGCTTCTTCGATCAGTTTTGCACTCAGCGCGTCATGTGCGCCCACAGCGGCAGCAACGCCTTGTTCGTGGAGTAGTTCGCGGAGGGAATGGTGTGTAGCCATGGAGCAAACTATAAGAACGAGAAGGTAATGGTGTCAACACGAAACATATACTGAATAGCCTACAAAGTGCGATTGTTTCGAATTATTGACAGTAGCATGTCGCTAAAACACCTAGGAACTATGCACATGTTGTGCACCTTAAGAGTCAGCGTTTTCCACAGATTCATTAATTGATATCAACAGGAAAACCACAGTATCTAGTATTTGTAATAAAAAGTACTGGATATTTAGTATGACTTTGGTATATTCTTCTGTTTCCTAATTCGAAGTTCTGAGTACCACAAATCTCAGAAATCACTTGATTTTCGGTTGTGGAGGGCGAGTATGAGGATCCAACGACGATTTACGCAGGACGGAGCGAGTCCCTACCAAAACATCACTTTTGCAAAACGATCATCGGAAATCCGCAATCCCGACGGCTCTGTGGTCTTTCACATGGAACAGATCGATGTTCCTGATGATTGGTCTCAGCTGGCGGTCGACATCTTCGCGCAGAAGTATTTTCGAAAAGCCGGCATTCCACAGATGCATCCCGATGGAAGAGCGCAAAGGGATGCCGATGGTAAACCCGTATTGGGTGGTGAACACGATGCCCGCCAGGTCTTCCATCGCATCGCTGGATGTTGGACGCATTGGGGGAAGAGTGGGGGATACTTTGAGACGGACAAAGACGCGAGCGCTTTCTATGACGAGGTCTGTTACATGCTTGGGACCCAGATGGCTGCACCAAACTCCCCACAGTGGTTTAACACTGGCCTAAATTACGCGTATCGACTGGCTGGTCCGTCTCAGGGCCATTATTACGCAGACCCGAACAGTGGCAAGGTTCGCAAGACAGAGAACGCGTACGAGCGTCCACAGGTACACGCGTGTTTCATTCAATCGATTAACGACGACCTCGTGAATGAAGGCGGAATCATGGATTTGTGGGTTCGCGAGGCGCGTCTATTTAAGTACGGGTCTGGGACGGGCACGAACTTCTCAAATCTGCGAGGCGATGATGAGCCCTTGTCGGGAGGCGGCAAATCGTCTGGGCTCATGTCGTTCTTGAAAATCGGCGATCGTGCAGCCGGGGCGATCAAATCCGGAGGAACGACTCGACGAGCAGCCAAGATGGTGTGTTTGGATCTTGACCATCCTGATATTGAAGAGTTTATCGACTGGAAGGTCATCGAAGAGCAAAAGGTTGCGGCGATGGTCACCGGCTCGAAAATCTGTGCGAGGATGCTGAACGAGGTGCTCAAGGCATGCTATGTCCAAAATGGGAACGGTCACCCACAGGTTGAAACGGATTTAAAAAAGAACCAATCCCTGAAGCGGGCAATACAGACGGCTCGTCGTGAGTGTGTTCCCGATGCGTACATCCAACGCATGTTCGCCTACGCACGTGAGGGGTTTACGCATTTCGATTTTCATGAATATGACACCAATTGGGATAGCAAAGCCTATCAGACGGTCGCAGGACAAAACTCAAACAACAGTATTCGGGTCCCCAACGAGTTTTTTGAAGAGCTCGAAGCGGATGGAGATTGGATGCTGCGGCGTCGGACCGATGGCGCGGTAGCCAAAACCGTCAAGGCACGAGAACTTTGGGATCGCATATCATGGGCCGCATGGATTTGTGCTGATCCAGGCGTTCAGTACGATACGACGATCAACGACTGGCACACATGCCCAGAAGATGGGCGGATCAACGCATCGAATCCTTGTTCGGAATACATGTTTCTTGATGATACGGCATGCAATCTGGCGTCGCTGAACCTTGGAAAATTTGTGAAAGCCGATGGCTCATTTGATGCCGATAGTTTCAAGCATGCGGTGAGGATTTGGACGATCGTTCTTGAAATCAGTGTACTCATGGCCTCGTTTCCGAGCCGTGCGATTGCCGAACGGAGCTTTGTATTCCGGACGCTAGGGTTAGGGTATGCCAATCTCGGATCGATGCTCATGCGACAGGGGATTCCCTATGATTCGGCTGAATCCCGCGCGATCTGCGGGGGCATTACCTCAATCATGACGGGCGAATCCTATGCAACGTCCGCTGAGCTTGCCGCTGAACTCGGGCCATTTTCCGGCTACGAGCGGAACAGAGAGCCGATGTTACGGGTGATGAGAAACCATCGCCGAGCTGCCTATGACGCGGCTCCGGAGGAATACGAAAATCTTGGTATTGCACCCAAGGGCATCGATACGGCCCATTGCCCCAGAGACTTATTGGCGAGTGCTCGTGATGCGTGGGACCGTGCGGTCTCCCTAGGTGAGGCGCATGGGTATCGAAACGCTCAAACGACGTGTATCGCTCCGACCGGAACGATTGGGTTAGTCATGGACTGTGACACCACCGGCATCGAACCAGATTTTGCGCTCGTGAAGTTTAAGAAACTTGCGGGTGGGGGATACTTTAAGATCATCAACCAAAGTTTGCCTCCTGCCCTCACACGACTCGGCTACTCTGAAGAGGAAGTCCAGGAGATCGTCAGCCATGCGACTGGGCGTGGAACGCTTAAAGGAGCGCCAGCGATCAATCACGAAACGCTTCGCGAAAAGGGATTTGATGACATCATCCTCGATCGTGTGGAAGCCGCGTTAGGACAGGCGTTTGATATTTCCTTCGTGTTGAATCCCTTCACGCTTGGAGAAGAGTTTTGCACCAACACCCTCGGAATCACGAGTACGCAGTTTGCAAGTCCCACCTTCAATCTGCTCAGGATGTTGGGGTTCACACAAGCACAGATTGATGCCGCGAATGACTATTGTTGCGGCACGATGACCGTTGAAGGCGCGCCGTATCTCAAACCAGAGCACTTAGCAGTCTTTGACTGTGCGAACAGGTGCGGACGTCGCGGAGAGCGGTTCCTTGCCGTGACTGCGCATATTCAAATGATGGCGTCCGCTCAGCCGTTTATCAGTGGGGCAATTAGTAAGACGATCAATCTTCCGGCTGAGGCAACCGTTGAGGATGTGATGGCCTCATACATCTTGGGATGGCGGAGCATGCTCAAAGCTGTAGCGTTGTATCGCGATGGGTCGAAGCTCAGCCAACCGCTCAGTGCGTCTATTGAAGTGGCGGAGTTAGAAGAGTCCGTGGCCGAAGCTGTGGCGCCACCTCAAGTCGCGCCGTCGGTGGTCGAGGAACTCAGTCATCGTATCCTGGTTCGGTATCTCGCAAAACGTCGAAAACTTCCTGGACGCCGATCGGGCTACACCCAGAAAGCGGTCATCGGTGGGCACAAACTCTATCTCAGGACCGGTGAGTATGATGATGGGACGATCGGAGAGATCTTTTTGGATATGCACAAAGAAGGCGCGGCGTTCCGAAGCCTGATGAACTGCTTTGCGATTGCGGTGTCTCTCGGGCTCCAGCATGGTGTCCCATTAGAACGGTTTGTCGAT
>JAJDBL010000026.1 GCA_029261375.1 Nitrospirales bacterium | reverse complement strand
GTCACCACTCCTTGTCCCCCGAGACCAGACATTCTGACATTTATCCGCCGTTTAATCATGCCATGCTCTCCATTTGATGTTCTCCCACCAGGCCCTATGCCGAGGCTGATTGAGTGAGTGCAGCTTTCGCAGCCGCTTTTCGTTCTTTTTCCTTGGCATTCAACTCGTCAATGAGCTCTTGGGCGTCTGGAGATGCATATTCTTTGAATGCGAATCGCAGACCTGGTTTTTCTGAATCTCGCATCTCCTGCAAGCCTTCCATACTCTGCTTACCGATCTCGAGAATACAAGGCGTATACATCTGGAGATATGTTGGGCCAATCTCTCTCGCGATATGCACTGCATTTCGCACCACCCGTTCGATCAAGTTCGGCTTACTCACCGTGCAATTCACCACGTAGTGGCATCCAGATTCCTGCGCGATCTCTGGCAAACGAACCTTTTCGAACTGCTTACCGATTGGGGCCATTTTTGCCACAAACCCTTTTTGCATCAAGCCGCTTTCCTGTCCACCCGTGTTGGCATAGAGTTCATTGTCGAAGCAAATGGTCGTAAACTTTTCTTGGCGAAACCATGATTGGAGGGTGTAGTCGAGTCCGATATCAACGGTCGCACCATCGCCGGCCAAGACAACAACGTCTTTCACCTGATCGGGGAAGCGGGATGCTAACGATCGCTTCAATCCACTGGCAACGGCATTCTGGTTACCAAATAACGAGTGGATATTATGCACGGCGACATGCGGAAAGACCAAGCTCGTACAGCCGGTGGATCCAACCATGACGGTATCTTCTGGGTTAGGAAGGGCGGCCAGGATATAGCGAAAGGCCATAGATTCTGGACAACCCGCACACAAGGAGTGTTCTTCAATGAGCTCCTTATTAATACCAACATCTTTCCAGCCACGACCTTCTTTTCCCCACGTGGCGTTGTCCACCAGGTCACGATATTCTGGGGGCATGATATCTCGAAATTCCGGTGAGATTTGAATTCGTTCTTTAGACATGGGCCAACTCCTCCTTGTCCGCTTTAAGCGTTCTCATAATCCGTTCCATGATAACTTCCGGAGGCATTGTCATGCCGCCACCCACATGTGGGCCAGCAATGACACGCTCATTATCTGGAAGGATGGCCTTGATCTCTCGGCCCATCCAGCCAGCGACGTTAAACTCCGGAACGAAAATTCTTTTGGCGTTACGTGTCGCAGCCCTAATTTCCTCCGTTGGGAATGGCCGTAGCGTCTTAATTTTTACCAATCCAACATCAAGCCCTTCGTCCTTCATCAGGGTAATCGCCTCTCGACTCTGTGAGATGGCTGTCCCTGATGAGACCAGTAAGATTTCTGCATCTCCATTCTCAACGTCGATCAGCCCACCAAGAAGCGCCTCAGAATGCTTTCGAGATCGCTCAACAGCGGCACGCACCTCCTGTTGCCAGGACGCATGCGTCGCATAACTAATATAGTTACTCTTCATCACAAAGGGATCTCGCATCATGCGAACAGGCGGACATTCCATATCCATACACGGGACCGGCGAACGGTACGGATCATAATGTGGAATACACATATCGTCAGGGGTCATCAATACGACGTCCTTGGTATGCGTGACAAAAAAGCCCTCACACGCTACCGCGATCGGCAGATGGACATCAGGTTGCTCCGCGACGATAAAGCCTTTCAGAATGTAATCGAATAGATCTTGTGCGGTTTCGGCGTGCCACAGCAAACACCCCGTCTCAAGCATGTAATACAATTCGAGGGTATCGGGCTGAATACTCAACGGCGAATTGATTCCGCGACACGTAATACAGACCTGAATGGGCAATCGCGAGCCCGCCCACATTGGGAAGTTTTCCATCGCGCGAAGCGTGCCTGGACCCGCCGTGGTGGTAAACACTCGGGATCCACCAAACGATCCCCCCGCACATATTGACATCACGTCGAATTCACTGGCCCCTCGGGAATAGACGTCGACATATCCCTCTGCGAACAACTCGCCAATGAGCGCGGCCGCCTCACTCTGCGGGGTGATCGGATAGGCGATCGACATGTCACAACTAGACCGTTTAATCGCTTCCTTAATAATTTCACTCCCTGTCAGAAAGTGAGAGGTTCTTTCGGCTTCGAAAAAGAGATGATTTGGATCGGTGAACACCTGTCCCTTTTTATTCTTCGTGCCTATGATCGAGTTATTTGCCATATCCTCGTCCCCCTTCGTGCGATACGGTGTCGCGATGTCGCGCTGCTATACCGTTCCCTTTAATTTTTTGATCCAGCTGGCAAAATTCATAATCTTTTCAGGCGACGCATCTCGAAAGGAGAGATTCGCATCCTCATGTCCGGCCTGAGCACACATCGCGACGGTGAAACAATCGGTACCTCCGCGAATAATTTTTAGCGAGAGGTTCGCCTGATGGCAATGCACACCAACAAACATACATGCGTCAATTTTATTATGCCAAATGGTGAGATTGGGATGATTCGGGTTGATTTCAACTTCGGGGTTAATTTTCGGGTACTTGGGACGATAATCCGCCATAGGAATAATCATCGGCTTCGCGCCATTCGAGACAGATTCACGAAGCGTGTTGTAAAGATGCTGAATCGCAGTGGCTTTTTTGGCCGCCTTCTCATTCCA
>JAJDBL010000025.1 GCA_029261375.1 Nitrospirales bacterium | reverse complement strand
CTCCATCTCCTGAGTTCCTCCCAAATACACGAGACAACACGTCTGAAGACTCCGTGGAAAAACAGAACTTTCCGAACGCGGCGGACACACTACCAAATGGACCCGACAATCTAGAGGTTACACAGAAGCCAGCAGACAACTATCAGCCAACGACACCCCTCGACACGGAGCCGCTAGAGACAGTTGTTTTAAACTTTGACAACGCTGAACTCCACAAGGTCATCAAGATTCTCGCTGATGTTCTCAACCTCAACTACTTGATTGACCCCAAAGTAAAGGGCACGGTCAATCTCCACGCCAAAGGGGAAATTGCACGAGCCGAACTCTTTTCGCTTTTTGATGACATTATTCGCATTAATCGTTCGGCGATGGTCAAGATTGGGCCGATCCATCACATCGTCCCAATGGCGTCAACGCCAAACACCAAACTGCCTGTTGTCAGCCACCCCCGCGGCAGACAAGGCACGCTACCATACGACGAACGTCTTGCCCTCCATGTCATTCCTCTTCAGTACATTTCCCCAACGGAACTTACAAAGGTGATCAAACCGTTCCTGACCCCTGGAAGCGAAATCGCATCCTATGATAAGAGCCGATTACTGCTTTTCACTGAGCACTCGGACAACGTTGAGACCATCCGCTCACTTATTGCACTTTTTGATACGAACGTGTTTGAACAGGTAAAAGTCCGACTCTATCCGATACACACGGCAGAAGTCAGCGCCATCGCGGAAGAGCTTGAAAAGATATTTGTCGCGTTCGAGCTTCCGACAAAGACTGGCGTCGGAGTGGGCGTCAATCTTGTTCCCATCCCGCGAACAAATATTCTCATGGTCATTACCTCCATTCCTGAATCCTTTACAGTTGTCGAACACTGGCTGGAACAGCTTGATAAACATACCGGTGGAACAGACATCCAGACCTATATTTATCACGTGAGGAACGGCATCGCCGAGGAGCTGTCTGAGATTCTCAACAGCATCTTCACCCAAACCGAAGAGGCGACCGGCCCAGCTAGGACCGCTGCACTGACGGCACGGCCGCAATCTTCAGGTGCTCCAGGGACGCAGTCTGAGATCGCCGGTGAAATAAAAATCATTCCATATGCCACGACGAACACGCTCATTATCAAGGCAATTCCACGTGACTTTGAGGTGGTAAAAGGAGTTCTTGAGGAACTGGACATCATTCCACGTCAGGTTTTAATTGAAGTGATGGTTGCGGAGGTCACCCTCAATGAAAACATCGAATACGGTATCGCGTACTCCTTTTTAAACAAAGGCGACGCCATCGAACCTCGGCTTCGTGGAAGCACGACTGGCACACTGAGAGCCGACCTCCTTAAGATTGATGCCGGGCAGCGTGTGAACCTTCTTGCACAGCTACGCGCCCATGCCGATGAGTCAACTGTCCGGGTACTCGCCTCCCCTCACCTTCTGGTAACAGATGGAAAGGAAGCTTCAATTGAGATTGGCGACGAGATTGCGATTCGTACCGCTGTCTCCGAGGGTCCAGGCATCGTCGATGGTGCTGCGGAAGCCACCGTCCGAACAGATACCGGTACAATCCTTAAGGTCACACCAATAATCAATGCATCAGGCCTCGTCACAATGGACATAGACCTCGAAAAGAGCAACGCTGGACCGCCACCCGTTGGAAGTACCGATATCTCCATCTCGAAACGCCAAGCCGTAACCTCGATGGTCGTTCACGACGGTGAAACGATCCTTGTTGGCGGCCTCATTGACGAGACAAACCTGGACACCGTGACAAAGGTTCCAATATTAGGAGATATCCCATATCTGGGAACATTGTTCCGCAGCACGACTCAGACAAAAAGCCGGAT
Source organism: Nitrospirales bacterium (assembly GCA_029261375.1). Lineage (GTDB taxonomy): Bacteria > Nitrospirota > Nitrospiria > Nitrospirales > UBA2166 > UBA2166. The sequence continues at coordinate 2,569 of JAJDBL010000025.1, read as the reverse complement.
CGAACTCGTCCTGCTTATTACGCCCCATGTCATTCGGAATGCTCCAGAGGCGTCTGAAGCCACCGCTGCGTTTTTTTCCAAAGTTCACGCCATCCAGGACCTCATGGCAAATCGAGGATACTAGCGTGGAAGAAATGCTACTGCCGCTAGAGGACTTCCCCCGCGAGCCCTATCGTTCAGGGACACTGCCTCTAAAATTTCTGAAAGAGCAGCAGATCTTTCCCCTTACCTTGGATGGGAACCGTCTGTCCGTCGCAATGGTAGACCCGACAAATATGACAACCATTGACGCCATGCAACTTGCAACCGGATACGAGGTAATCGGCCGAGCGAGCGCTCCGGAAGATATTCTCCACGCCATCACGCAATTCTATGAAACCCAGTCAGCAATGGGTGACATCATTGGCGACATGCAATCCGCTGATGCTGAGTTCGCGGAAATATCCATGGTTGATGACCCAGAGGAAGACATCAAACACCTCAAGGATGTCGCATCTGAAGCGCCGGTCATTCGGCTTGTGAACCTCATTATCATGCGAGCCTTGGACGCACGAGCCAGCGATATTCACTTCGAGCCATTCGAACGGCAATTCAAAGTGCGATACCGAATCGATGGGGTCCTCCACGACGCAGAATCTCCCCCCGCACACCTTCAAGCAGCCATTACGTCACGCATCAAGATCATGGCGAAGCTCAATATCGCGGAACGCCGCCTGCCGCAAGACGGCAGAATTAAACTCAAGATTGGAGGCAAAGACATCGACTTCCGTGTATCGAGTCTCCCCACGATGCATGGTGAGAGCGTCGTCATGCGTATTCTTGATCGCGGCAGTCTAAGCCTAGAACTCGTGACACTCGGCTTCCCCAGCGACGTGCGAGAGAGCTTGGAGAAAATGATTACCCGACCCTATGGAATGATCCTAGTCACGGGACCAACGGGGAGCGGAAAAACGACAACCCTCTACGCAACACTCGCTAAAATTAATTCCTCAGACAAGAAGATCATCACCGTCGAAGACCCTATTGAATATCAACTTCATGGGGTCAACCAGCTGCAAACGAAGCCGGAAATTGGACTCTCATTTGCCAACGGCCTACGCAGCATCGTGCGGCAAGATCCGGATGTGATCATGGTCGGAGAAATTCGTGACCGGGAGACGGCAGAGATTGCCATTCAATCTGCGCTGACCGGACACCTTGTCTTTTCAACGCTCCACACCAACGATGCCCCCGGTGCCATCACCCGTCTACTGGAAATGGGTATTGAGGATTACCTTCTTGCGTCGTCGATCATAGGGGTCCTTGCACAGCGACTTGTCCGTCTTATTTGCACAGAGTGTAAAGTCCCCTTCGAGCCAGACCCTGGTTTCGTGAAGGAGTACCACTCAGTTGCGAAGCATCTCTCGACACCGACGTTTCATCATGGGACGGGGTGCCGGCATTGCAGCGACACCGGATACTACGGCCGATCAGGAATCTATGAGCTCCTCCCCTGCACAGATGATATCCGGAAACTGATCATTCAACGTCCAGAGGCGAAAGTGTTACGCGATGCGGCCTTAGCGGAGGGAATGCGGACACTCAGAGAAGATGGATGGAGAAAGATTGCGGAAGGGCTTACGACGATTGATGAAGTACGACGGGTCACCCAAGAAGACTAACTCAGGATGTTGAACAAGGCCTCTCAGCGAGGCCGTAGCAAGCGATGAGGCGAATCGTACGTCAGTACGTTGAGCCGAGTCGTGAAGCGAGAACGAAGCTGAAGGTCTTTTTCAACATCCTGACCAGAGACACTGTCGATGTGTTGTTCGGATAGCTAGGCCACGCCTTCTGCGACCCGGCTCTCCAGCGCCTTATCTTTTTTATCAAGCTTCATCAGAATTCCTGGCAGGCACAAAAAGTCAAATGCTAGCGCGAATGCTATCGACAGACTGATCATCGCCCCCATGCTTGAGTTGATTCTGAACCCTGACAAGATAAAGAGGCCAAATCCCACAACAAGAATGATCGATGTGAACAGGAGCGCATGACCGACGTCCTGTAGCGCATACTGAAACGCCGCTCCCTGATTCTCTCCATTCTCTCGGTTCCGTTGATATCTCACAAGCAAGTGAATGGTATCGTCGATAATGACGCCGAGTGCGGCTGTCGCCACGATCGACACCGCAAAGTCTATGTGATCCCCCAGCATTCCCCACACACCAAACGTCAGAAGAATAGGAAGGGCATTGGGAATCAAGCTGATGAGGCCAAGACGAAGTGAGCGAAAGGTAATGACACACACGATCGTGATGAGTACTAATGCAACAATCAGACTCTTGATCATCCCGTGTATGACTCGTTCGCTGAGATAGGTAAACATCACCCATGTGCCGACACCTTGCGGGTTCACGCCCGGCATATTTGCCCCAGCCCATCGCTCAACTTCGTCAAGAATTTCCATGTGCCTTTTTCCACTGACCTTGTGCATCGTGACCGTCACACGTGTACTGGAAGAATCAACGTTAATCTGATTCGTCAAATCTAGGCCAAACGGAAGAGACATCGTATAGAGTAATAAATATTGTGC
>JAJDBL010000024.1 GCA_029261375.1 Nitrospirales bacterium | reverse complement strand
TTTTTGGTTGATATCAACAGGCACAAGTTCATCTGTATCGCCTTTACGTACATAGCCGGCAAAGTTCTTGATGACGGAACTCATGTGGCGCGCATGGGACACGATATCGGAAGCATGTTTCTTGTCGTTCGGCGGATCATCATCGTCCCGGATGATCTCCGCAAGCCCCATAATTCCAAACAATGGGTTGTTCAGCTCATGCGCGATGCCTGCGGTCAACGTCCCCAACCCAGCCAGCTTTTCGGCTCGAATGAGGTTTTCTTGGAGATTCCGCTGTTCAGAAATATCCCGCATGGCCAATCCGACACGCTCTGTTCCTTCCCCTGGCATCGTGACACGAAAACACTCACACTCGAAAATCCGATTGGCAATGGTGACTTCACGGCTATGCAAGTCGGGGTGTCGCTGCCCTCTTGAGGGATCCAATGGATCTGCTGCGGCTCCCCCAGTGACGTGAGGAGGACTCACCTCTTGCGTGGGAGGACCACCATTCTCGTCACCACAGGCAAGTCGACTGATTTCACTACGCACATGCTCAATACCATCTCTGTCCCCTGGGAGAACATCAAAAAAGTTTCTTCCGACCACGTCGGCGCTTTTCAGACAGACCAAGTCCTCGAATGCCAGATTGACATACTCAATGGTCCCATCCTCGGTCATGATGATAATCATATCCGGAACACTCATAAGAATTTTCTCGTTATATTCTTTCAAGTGCATCACTTCACGAGTCTTGGCCTCAACTTTCTGCTCAAGGCCCGAAAAGGCTTTCTGAAGTTGGTCACTCATACTGTTGAACTCGTTTGCGAGCTGCTCAATCTCATCACCTGTTTTGATTACAATCGGTTCGTGTAGCTCTCCCTTGGCAATGAGTAATGCACTATCCTGTAGCCGCTTAATCGGATTGACAATCCGCGATGCCGCCGAGTACCCCAATCCTCCGAGCAATACCATGGCAAGGACTCCCGCTGATGCCGTCCACAGCAACAGATGGTTCATAGGCGCAAACAGTTCCTCGGAGGCCTGCCATGTCATCGTGTACCATTGTCGTGTGCCTAACTCCTGAGTCACTCGGTTCAAGCCTTCTAGGGGGGCAAATCCAAGAATGGACGTCTCATCTCCACCATGACCATCACTACGCGCTTTGACCCAACCCGCATGCCCCGTCGTGGAGATTCGCACCAGGTCTCGATCATCAACGGACGCACCCGTCGGAAGAATTGGACAGCTAATTACAACACCTTCAGAGTCAACGAGCATCACATGGCCAGATTCTCCAAAGCGCGTGGGATAGATGTGGGGTTCGAAGTAATCGTTAGCATCATAAACGCGATGAACAATACCCAGCACGTTGGTTTCCGCCAAGTCCATGATAGGGGTTGAAAGGAGAATCGCATATTCGTTGAGCTTCTCATCAAGCGTCACATCACCGAGATGAACTCGTCCGCGTCCACTATCAAACGCATGCTGCCACCAGGGCATGGTGCCGTTCGCATAGTCCGGGTAGCGGTTAATGCTCGCCAACAACGCACCCCGTGTGTCGGTGATGAACAACGCATGCGTACTTCCGCCCCCTCCCACCGCGCCTCCACGATGAGCGCTCGATATGAAGCGCCGGAGAAGGTCTGCAACCTGCCCGCTGGTAACGTTGCGGACGACGCCACCGGCACCTGCAGCCCACTGTTCTTCGGTCGAAGTCAATAACTGTACGACACCTTCGTCGTCGAGGACGTCATACCTTGCATTCTGCGCCAGAAGTTGATCACGCACGAGCGAGATCAGTAACGAGTTGGACACAAACTGCGCATGGCGTGCGATTTCCTCGTTCACGACCATGTCGATTTTATCGGCAGTCTCGGTCGATAGGGCTTCGAAACTGGCTCCAATCACCGTTTCGAGTTGGGCCGTCCCCTGTTGATAGGCAAAATACATCCCCAGAACTAGCGGGAGAGCCCCGATCACGAGCATCGACGAAATAATCTTGCCTTTGAGACCGAATTTCATCAGCGCTACTCGTCGGACTATCGTGCTCGTTTCGTGCCGGGCGTCGGCATCGCAGTTCCCGTATCGCTCGTCACTGAGGAGGCGGAGACATCCAGTCCGGCACGAGATTCGGGCGACTCAAATAGCTGAAGCTGCTTGTCTTCGAGGTGAGTCAGCGTGATGGGATACTCCTCGCTGAAACACGCGGAGCAATACCCCGATGGACTCCCAGGGGCCGCGTCCAGCATTCCCTCCAAACTCAGGTAGGCAAGGCTGTCAGCCGTAATATAGCGTCGAATGTCTTTGAGGGTACTATTTGAGGCAATCAGTTCTTGTTTCGTGGGAGTATCGATCCCATAGAAACATGGCGACAACGTTGGAGGAGATGAAATTCGCATATGAATCTCTTTCGCGCCTGCCTGACGAAGCATCTTCACGATCTTCCGACTCGTGGTTCCTCGCACCAGTGAGTCGTCAACGACCACCACACGTTTTCCCTTCAGAATATCTTGGATAGCATTCAATTTAACTTTGACACCGAAATGGCGAATGGACTGTTCCGGTTCAATAAACGTCCGGCCAACATAGTGATTGCGGATGAGCCCGTTCTCAAACGGGAGACCACATGCTTCGGCAAACCCAAGCGCAGCAGGCACTCCTGAGTCCGGCACTGCAATCACGACATCTGCGTCAACCGCCGACTCTTTGGCCAATTGTTTGCCGAGGCGCTTACGAATGGAGTACACACTAAGACCATCCATCACGCTGTCAGGTCGAGAGAAATACACATACTCAAAGATACACATTGCCGGTTTGGTTTTCGGAAAGGGGTGATACGAACGCACTCCATCTCGATTGATCCACACCAGCTCACCCGGTTCAACATCTCGCACGAATTCCGCACCGATAAGATCAAACGAACAGGTCTCGGAGGCCGCGATCCATCCATTTTTCAACCGCCCCAGCGAGAGCGGTCGAATGCCATAGGGATCACGCGTGACAAACAGCCCATCATCAGTGAGCATCACCAACGAAAAGGCTCCTCGGACCCGCTCTAGCGCCTCAATAATACGGTCGAGGATAGTCGTCGCATGTGAATGCGCGATGAGATGGATAATCACTTCGCTATCGATACCAGTCTGAAAAATTGCGCCATAGGCTTCCAGCTCACTCCGAACCATTTCGGAGTTGAGAAGGTTGCCGTTGTGCGCGAGCGCGAGGTTTCCGAACGAGAAATTCACCGACAGCGGCTGTGCATTGTTGAGTTCGCTGGAACCGGTTGTCGAATATCGATTATGGCCAATCGCCGCGTCGCCGCGAAGGCGCTTCAGTTGATCCTTGGTAAAAATGTCGGCGACCAATCCCATTCCCTTTTGTTGATAAAATTGGTGTCCGTCGGTTGACACGATGCCGGAACTCTCCTGTCCACGATGCTGCAGCGCATAGAGTCCGAGGTACGCGAGATTCGCGGCCTCTTTATGTCCATACACACCAACGACACCGCACTGATCGCGAAAATGGTCCGAGGCATCGTTGTCGGAACGTCGTTGTTTCATGGCTGGCGAGTCCACGTGCCATACATGGTCTCAACATCAATGTCGATGCACGACGTCGTCGCGTCTGACGAGCGCACCTGTAAACGCTGGCCACCGACAGTCCCAATCGTTCGCATAGGAACACCGAACTGCTCTGCGTTCGCGCGAAATGCGTCGACATCAGCCGACGCAACTGTCACGACAGCACGAGACTGAGACTCACCAAACAACAACGCGTCAATTCGCATATCGGGAATATCCGGTGTGAGTTTCACCGACGCACCAACCGGAGCTTGCGGTCGTGACAGGCACGATTCCGCGACAGCAATGGCAAGGCCTCCCTCGGCACAATCATGCGCGGAGCGAACGATTCCGCGTCCGATGGCTTCAAGCAGGCATCGATGAAGCGCACGTTCTGTCTCCAGTGATAGAAGCGGGGGGATTCCCTGTTCGCGATGATGAATAACTCGCACATACTCACTTCCCCCAAGCTCATCAAGCGTCTCCCCTAGTAAGATAATGATATCGCCTTCGTCTTTAAACCATTGGCTGACAGCGTTCTCGACGGTATCCAACACACCAACCATTCCGATCATTGGGCTCGGATACACCGACACACCGTTGGTCTCATTGTAAAAACTCACATTTCCGCTCACGACGGGAAGTTCAAGGGCCTTACACGCATCGGCAATCCCTTCGATCACCAACTCAAACTGCCACAAAATATCGGAGCGCTCAGGATTGCCAAAATTCAAGGCGTCCGTCACGCCAACCGGCGTGGCGCCGGAGCAGACCAGATTCCTCGCCGCCTCGACCACGGCACTCATCCCACCAACGTATGGATTGAGAAGACAATATAACGGATTGCCGTCAACGGTCATGGCAAGGCCTCGTGAGGTACCTTTGAGACGAAGGACGGCCGCATCGGACCCTGGCCGACTCACCGTATTCGTGCGCACCATAAAATCATATTGTTCGTAAATCCATGCCTTATTCGAAAGGTTTGGTGAACCCAACAGTTCGAGCAGCACCGACGTGTAATTGTGAGGAATCGGAACGAGGTCAAGATTGAGTCCTTGCAATGTCTCCTGGAATTGCGGAGGAGAAGATTCGAGTTTGTTCGGAGGAGCCTCATCAGTTAATGCCCGTGCGGGGATCTCAGCGACAATGGTGTCCTGATCCGAAATGGTCAGCATGCCATCGCCAGTCACCTGACCGATCTTCGCCGCATCAAGATCCCACTTTTTACACACCGCAAGAACATCGTCTGCACGTTCAGGCGTGACGACAAGCAACATCCGCTCCTGTGACTCCGATAACATCACCTCATAGGGAGTCATCGCTTCCTCGCGTCGCGGAACAGTCGCCACGTCCAATGCAATTCCATTCCCCGCACCGCTCGCCATTTCAGATGACGCACCCGTGAGACCAGCCGCACCCATATCTTGGATTCCGACAAGCAGGCCTCGTTCCACCAGCTCAAGCGACGCTTCCATCAAGAGCTTCTCGGTAAATGGGTCCCCCACCTGAACGGTAGGACGCTGGCTGACCGACGCATCATCGAAACTATCCGACGCCATGGTGGCACCATGAATCCCATCTCGCCCGGTTTTTGAGCCGATATAGATCACGGTATTCCCAACACCTGTGGCTTTACTACGCATCAGATGCTCGTGCTTGGCAATACCCAGGCAAAACACGTTGACGAGAGGGTTTCGTTCAAAGATATCGTTGAACACCGTGTCGCCGCCTACTGTAGGAACACCGACACAGTTGCCGTACGCACTGATTCCCTCAACCACCCCGTGGATCAAACGATGATTTTTCTTCTCTTCCGGAGAACCAAATCGCAACGAATCCAACAACGCAATCGGGCGAGCCCCCATAGTGAAGATATCGCGAAGAATTCCCCCTACTCCGGTTGCCGCGCCTTGGAAGGGCTCAATAAAGGAGGGGTGATTGTGACTCTCCATTTTAAAGACAGCAGCCAAACCATCGCCGATATCAACGGCACCCGCATTCTCGCCTGGCGCCTGCATCACGTGGGGGCCACTGGTGGGAAGCCGCTTCAAAAACCGCTTCGAGCTTTTGTAGCTGCAATGCTCACTCCACATGACTGAAAACATGCCCGCTTCAAGCACATTCGGCTCTCGACCCAACAACTCACGAACTCGAGCTGTTTCTTGATCAGTCAACGTAGATTGAGACACGTCGGATTATCCCACACCGCTCGGACGAGATACAACGAGAGAAAAGCGGGGTTGCATTGTGAAGTTAGTTTACGACAGCGAGTGAGTCGATCATTGAGGCAAAGAGTATGCGACCATCTTCATTGCCTAGAATGGCTTCTGCGCAACGCTCCGGATGGGGCATCATCCCAAGTACGTTGCGCTGCCGATTACAGATACCAGCAATGGCGTCGCTCGACCCATTAGGATTGCGGTCTGGAGCGAGCTCTCCAGTTGAGGAGGCATACCGAAACACGATCTGATCATGTTCAATGAGCGCTGCCAGTGTCGCATCATCGGCGAAGTAATTTCCCTGACCGTGTGCGATGGGAATCGTCAGAACCTGACCAGATGTACACCTACGGGTAAATGGCGTCTCCGTATTTTCAGTCCGTACGGTGATATCTCTGCAGATAAAATGTAGGGATGTGTTACGCACCATTGCCCCCGGAAGCAGTCCCATCTCCAATAAGACTTGAAAGCCATTACAAATACCGAGTACTAGCCCCCCACGCGCAGTAAACTCGGCAACGGCCTGCATAATCGGGGAACATTTAGCGATGGCACCCGTCCGGAGATAATCCCCGTACGAAAATCCTCCTGGCAAAATAACCGCGTCAATCCCATCCAACTCCGTCGTCTTATGCCAGATAAACCGAACGTCCTGACCGAGAACGCGACCTAGTACATCGTAGCAATCGTGATCACAATTAGACCCGGGAAAGACAACAATTCCGAACGTCATACCATGCATCCTTTTGCGAGATATTCAAAACGATTCGTCCAGCAAGGCCGCAGGCCCATTGGTGCCCGGAACGTACAGACCGTACGTGAGGACAACAAGGGGTCGAGAACGCAGCTGACGGCCTTTTTCAACATCTCGAGGGAAGGATTTCGATGCGGTAGTCCTCAATGACTGGATTCGCTAAAAGACGGTCGCACATTGCAGACACGTCTTTCGTGGCTTCCTCTGGGGTTCGGCCGGAAAGATCCACATCGACGGTCCTTCCAATACGCACCCCAGCAATCGAGGAAAACCCGAGCGCATTCAACGCCTGATCGATGGCGTTCCCCTGCGGATCTACCACCCCTGATTTCAGTGTGATATGCACCCTC
>JAJDBL010000023.1 GCA_029261375.1 Nitrospirales bacterium | reverse complement strand
GTTAGGTCCATCAGGTTCTTTCCTTTCATGTTGAGATCGATAATTTTCAGATAGATGAATTTTGCCCGATGATCGGAGTAATACTCAACCATTCGAGGGATTTGGTCCATATTCATTCGGGTCACGGAGGTCTGCACTAAGAACTGGACCTTGTGACGGGAAAGAACCTCTATTCCCTTCAACGTCGCCTCTAGGGCGCCGTCAACCCCTCGAAATTCATCGTGGTCCTCAGAAGAATAGGAATCGAGGCTGATTCCAGCGCCAGCCACGCCATGATCGATCATTCCCCTGACCGTCTCGTCGTTAAGGAGAATGCCATTGGTGCCCATGACGACCAAAAACCCAGTCTCAGAGGCATAACGAGAAATCTCGAGAATATCTGGCCTGAGGAGAGGCTCCCCACCCGTAAGAATGAGCAGAGCATTGCGGTTGACTTCAGCGATCTGATCGATCACCGTGAAGCACTGTTCACGGGTCAACTCGCTGTCGCGAATGTACCCGTTCGGAAATTCGTTGGTATCGACAAAACCTGCAGGGAGGTAACAGTGGGTACACTTCAGGTTACATAACCTGGTGATATTCCATGAGATTGCTTGAACTTTGGTTTGCACGCCGATCTCTACCTCCATGGGAAGGAACCCATAGTACCGGCGCACGCTGTCGACTCGCAAGCCCCCAAGCGTATGACACCTTACAAAAACCCTCGATTACGCGATGTTAGGATGAATCATACATGGGCCCAATGAGTGCTTGATCCGTCTAGTAAGCTCAAGTACACTCAGAAGCTTTCTAGTACCTTTAGAAACCCACGAAACACAGGCTTTAACTATATATTATGTAAGGAGGAGAACTGCTATGGAACGAACTATGGGTAAATTCAGTCTACTGATCATGGCGATATGTATGATCAGCCTCATCGGCGCTGTCGATGTGTTTGCCGCAAAAAAGAAACGTGGAAAGGCAAGCTACAAGACGGCTGATGTTGCAAATGGAGCGACGTTATCGGGTACGGTTACACTCAAGGGAAATGCTCCTGGCCCAAAAACGTTTCCTATCGCTAAATTTCCGCAGCCGGATTTCTGCGGCGGCGTTGACACGAAAGGCGGAGAACGGCTACTTCACGACGTCTCGGTCGGAAAAGGGAATGCGCTACAGGATGTTGTCGTCGTTATCACTGGAATTAAAGCAGGAAAGCCCTATGATTTGAAGAAAACGCACGTGGATATGGATGTGTGTAAGTTTATTGTCGCCGGCGGACCATCCACATTCGTTGGGGTTGTGTCACCAACGGTAGACTTCACGGTGACCAATAACGATGAAGCTCCCGATGCGAAAACAGGAAAGGTCATCGGCGTCCTGCACAACCCACATTCATTCGGCATCGCGCCTAAGAAGAATCCAAGCACCATGTTCAACCTGGGGATGCCGGAAAAAGGCAAAACCATGTCCTTCAAGAAAGACATGAGAAAAATTCGTCGGGCTCCGGTGATGAAGTTGCAGTGCGATCAACATGAGTACATGCAGGCTTGGTTCCGATCGGTACGCCATCCATACTACGCGGTCGTTGGTGCTGATGGGTCTTTCTCGATTGACCAGATCCCCGCAGGCAAGTACAAAGTCGTTGCCTGGCACCCAATTTTAGGCGAACAAACTCAGGAAGTGACGTTCGGCGGCGGCGCGAAAGAATCGATTAAGTTTGAGTTTGCGGCGAAGTAACATCGAATCGATTGCATCTTATCCTTAAGGAATTGAGGGAGGGAGAAAGCATGAGGAATCAGGGGATCTTGAACGAGAAACCAAAGCGAGCAGGACGTTACTCAGGGACAACGGCTAGGCTTTGCCAGGTCGCATTGTTCGCTTTCATCGGCACGCTGATGGTGACCCCCTGGGTACTCGCTGGCGAACCCACAGGATACATCGCCAAACCTGTTGGGACGGGAAATTTGTCCCTAAAAAATGAGGAGCCGCTCAAAGACGGGCAGCTTCCCGCTTGGATCAATAAGCTGAAAGCACAGATCCTGATCGAAGAAACGATGGAAGGCCGGTCTGGACGAACGGCGAAGATTGGTGAGATCCATCGGAAGATGATGGATCAAGCATCGGAATCTCGAATGGGTGCATCCCGTGATACCAGTGGGCCATATGGATATTCCGATGTGATGCACCAGTTCGGGATGATGGGAAATGAACCCCTTCTCGGACCCGCCGATCAAGTGGCATCAGATTCCATTAACCGCGGAGGACGATGTCCAAGTCACGCACCACGTAGAGAATACGACATTGTTGCGACCGAGGTTGGCATTACCCTGAATCAATGGCAAATGTTCTACTACGGCTACATGTTCGTTCTAGCAGAAGACTTGGATCGTGTTCGAGAAGAAGAGGCGCGCAATGAAGAGGCGCGCACACGCGAGAATGATCCCGGCGCGATATCCAACGGACTACAGGGCGATGCCATTCAGCCGTTGGTGATTCGCGGAAATGCCGGTGAGTGCGTCATCTTCAAAGTGCTCAACGAGATCGTTGAGCAGCCTGTGAGCTTCCGCATCCACGGCTCAAACATGGTTGTGCAGGAGACTGGAGAGCCGGCCATCCTGACGAATCCTGATGCAACAATTTTTGAGACCGAGATGCAGACGTTCGAGTGGTACTTGCGTCCGGATGAGCAAGAAGGTGGTCATCAGATCCAGAGTGTTGGCCAGCGTGAGCAGACCGCGCTCGGACTTATTGGAACATTTGTCGTAGAACCGGCGGGATCAAGTTATCTCTCACCGTGGGAAGATGGAAAAGAGCTGAAGAGTGGATGGCAATCCATTATCGCTCATCCGCAAAGACCAGATTTTCGAGAGTTTGTGCTGATTTATCACGAAGTTGGTGACGAGGCGTTCCGACCGGTCGACCGCAACGGTGAAATGCTCCCGCAACGCGATCCCCTCAGCGACGCATATCGGCCGGGATCCCGGGCCCTAAACTACCGCAGTGAGCCGTTCGGCATCGCGATGCTCCAGAAACAGAAGGATGTGTTCCACTTTGAAGATGAGTCGGCCGCGTACAGTTCGTACACCTTTGGTGATGCCCCGACCCCCATTTTCCGCTCCTATTTAGGTGATCCCGCCAAGGTTCGTTTGGTCCATGGCGGATCTGAAGTCTTTCATTCCCACCATCCACATGGCGGGACCATCCGCTGGCTGAGGCAGCCCAATGCCGGCGACAAGCGCATGTTCGCCGACGGTGCCGGAGGACCGGTGAAGTTCCCTGTCGTCCGTACGGTGTCGGATCGTGTCGATGTTCAGGTGATTGGGCCAACCGAAGTGTACGATCTTGATGTTGAGTGTGGCTCCGGGCTCTGCCAACATCTCGCTGGCGACTTCCTCTACCACTGCCATGTCGCGCATCACTATGTCGCGGGAATGTGGGGCTATTGGCGCGTGTACAACAGCCTTCAGTCCGGAAACTATCCGCATGAATCCACCGATATCATGCGTCCGTTGGCAGAGCTTCCAGATCGGAAGGGCCTCGTGAAGAAGGGCGTGTCGTCAGACAAGCTGGTGGGCCGAACCATGAACTGGTTTGGGAAAAAGTTCCAGGTTACCAAAGACAAAACAGACTGGGGGCAAGAACCACCATTGGTTTCGATTACCGACTGGGTGACACACATGGTCCCGACACAGGGACAGCGCGGGCACACCGATGATCAGTTCGAGCAAACCATGGCTCACGATCCAACCGTGATGCCGTGGACATGGGACGGCATGACCGCGATGAATGAACCCGAGACCATTTTTGAATGGCCTAAACACGTGCCGGCGGAAGGGAATCATCATGAATGGACGCTTGCGCCGAAAAAACAGTTTCCCTTCCTCTTTGAACCAAAGACCGGCAAGGTAGCCTGGCCGTTATTGCATCCCCACCTAGGCATGCGGCCGATCTTTCCACATAATCATAACGGTGCCCCTTGGCTCGAGCCGTTCCAAATGGGCGCGGATCCAGGAAATCGATTTTCAGAACCAGGACACAACGCGGCACCTGGAACATTGAGTACCAAACCGGCGACGCCTGGCGAACACGGCCCATGGAGCCTGTGTCCGCAAAATGCCGGGCGTGCACAATTCACCATCAACTTCATCAAGTTGCCAATTCAGATAACCGGCCCACGCGGGGACAGACCGGCGGTGATGGATGAAAGCGGGTTGTTATTCGTGTTGGCTGAAGAAGAGGCAAAGGTCAGAAAAACCGCAGGGATGCAAGTTCCTCTCGTCATGCGAGCGAACGTCTACGACTGCATCGATATTCTCCTCAAGAGTAAATGGGAGGATGACATGGCCCAGAACCTCTTGAGCAGCAAGGTCAACATGCATCACCACTTCCACCAGTTCGATAATCAGGCCTCTGATGGCGTGATCAGTGGCGCGTCGTATGAGCAAGCAGTGCGCCCATATGACATGCTGGTGAACGATCACGCGGGCCACGGCCTCCCATTGCCGCAGAACGACATTTTGGTGAAGCCTGCGAAAAAGGGTGACACTGTGATTCACATCAAGGGACTTCCCCATGCTGGATTCCACCCAAAAATTGAGCTTGGTGTCGGCATGGACCAGGTCGAAACCTTGGAAATCGTTCGAATCAAGAAAATCGACGGCAACACCCTTACATTGGAACAGGGCCTCAACCACGACCACGCCGTCGATGAGATCGTTAGCGTCGAATTCGTCCGAGAACGGCTCTACGCGGATGCACAGTACGGCGTTGTGTATTGGCATGACCATGCCTTTGGTGTCACCACCTGGCCACACGGCGCGGTGGGCCAGATCGCAGTCGAGCCCGTTAACTCGACCTATCACGATCCGGTGACGGGCAAAGAAGTGCGGAGCGGGCCCATCGCGGATATCCGAACGCGAGAACCAATTGGAATTGGGGCAAACGGGGACACCCTGACCGGAAGTTTCCGGGAAATGGTTCTGGATATTTTCGATACCGTGCCCGGTACCGTCCAACTCATCTACGATGGCAATCCAACCAATTTCGACCCGAGGAAACAGATTGCCGATCTGCAGACGATTACCTTCATGATGCCGGCAAACCTCCAGGATTCTCCGTTCCCGCATCTCAATGGGGGAACACACACCACCGGCAGCGCGTTTAACATGAAGGCCGAGTCGTTGGCGACCCGACTTGAAATAAATAGCGATGCATCACAGCTTTTCTCGACCAAAGTGCATGGTGATCCCGATACGCCGATTCTTCGGGCCTATGTCGGGGATCCTATGATGATCCGAATTCTCGACCAGGCGATGAATGAGACGCACACCTGGAATCTTGCCGGTCACTATTTCCGCCCTGAGCAACACATGCAAGAAGCGCAACCAGATAATACCCTCCATATTGGAATAGCCGAGCGGTACAACCTACTCGTACCCGCGGCCGGTGGTCCTCAAAAAATGGCGGGGGATTACCTCCACTATAACGGCCGCGTCTCCAAGCTCGGCGAAGGGTCGTGGGGAATGATTCGCGTACTCGACGAGGTGCAGCCTGACCTCCAAGTGTTGCCGGGTTACGAAGATGTGAAAAAATCTGCAACGTCGGTCTGTCCAAGCGATGCACCGGTGAAGCACTTCAACGTCGTCGCGATGGATTATGAGATGCGCTTGCATACCAAGGCCGAAGAAGTCATTACGGTCGATTTTGACCGCAAGCTGCGGATGGTTCATCCAGAAGGGAAGGTGTATGTCCTAGAGGACGAGGCTCAAAAGGTCAGCGCTGGTAGCCTTCGGCCACATCCGCTGGTCATGCGCGTAAGCGTGGGCGATTGCCTTACGGTGACGCTCAAAAACAGAATGAAGAAAGAAAAAGCCGGCATGCATGTTGATCTGTTGGCTATGGATCCCCATGACTCGATGGGTGTCGACGTTGGAAACAACAAGGCAGGTCAAGCCATTGCGCCAGGGGCAGAGAAAACCTACACGTACTATGCGCACCCGGAAATTGGGGTTAATTCGGCCTTGATTCGCGACTGGGGCAATGTGCTTGTTAACCCGCGCGACGGACTCTATGGGGCGGTGGTGATCGCACCGCGCGGCTCAAAATTCCGCGATCCAGTTACGGGTGCGGATACAACCATGAAGAATGTCTGGCAGACGGATGTGATTGTCGATCGATCCTTCGCGGAAAATGTAGGCAAAAAGGACTATCGCGACGCGGTCCTGATGTTCGTCGATGAGGACCAGATCATGGGGACAAGTTTCATGCCCTATCTGCAACAGACGGCGGGCTTGACGATGGTGAATTACCGGCTCGCACCCTATGCGTACCGTCATGACCTCGGATGCGATTCATCCGATCTGTTTTACTGCGAAGCAGCCGGGTCAGATCCTGAGACCCCCATCATTACAACCCATGCCGGGGATAAGGTCGTGGTCCACGTGTTTGGAGCGTCCAGTGAACAGAACGGAATCTTCTCGATCGAGGGGCATGAGTGGCCACTTGAGCCGTTCCGGAGAGGTGCCGACATGATGAGCTCGCACCAATTTGGCGGAGCGGAGCGCTCAAACATATATCTCACGGCCGGCGGAGCGTTTGGCGTCCC
>JAJDBL010000022.1 GCA_029261375.1 Nitrospirales bacterium | reverse complement strand
CATAACCCTTGAAACCCCCAATCCTGCACATACACAATCACGGATAACACTAAGAGAACTGCAGGTTCAACAACACTCTTCGTGATGACTTCATAGTGCATGATACGTAATGCACGAGTGGCCGTGAGAAATATAGACATTAGGAAATGAAACACGGCAACCAAGCCCAGGACTCTCAGAGACGTACCAAGCTCGGCATCATGAAACGTGACGCTCGCTAACGGGTTTGCGAAGACTTGCACCAGCAGGACAAGTCCTCCCGTCGCAACACCGCCAAGAAACAAAAACTGGCCGATCACACGATAGACCCCTCCCCAATCCTCGATTGCAATAGATCGCGACAACAGAGACAACAAGCTGCGATCTACACCCACGGCGCCAAGTTTTGATACGATGTCGAGCCCAGCCCGAGAAAGAATAAACATTCCTGCGATCTCCGGACCGAATAATCGCGCCAACAAAACGATGAAGACGACGTGAATACTTCGCGCAATGGTCCCGGCAAAATTGACAACAGCGCCTTTTGAGATATCTCTGGTGTCTTGGTCGATCAAAGACAGGTCCAGAGAAAACGGTGACGAGACAAGAGGGACAAGTAGGGAATGAACAACGCGATCGGACTGTCTACTGTGTAGACAGGAGGTCGTTGTAGACCGCGAGATACCGCTGGGCAGAGTGTTTCCACGAAAACTGTTTTACCTGTTTGAAACCACGTACTTTAAGTTGTTCACGAAAAGGCACGTTATGAACTAAGAGATCAAACGCTGCTGTGATTTCATCAATTGACTCTGGATCATACACGAAACATGCGGCGTTGCCACACACTTCTGGAAGAGAGCCAACATGCGATGGAACGACAGGGCAGCCGGCAGCAAACGCCTCGAGCACCGGCAACCCAAACCCTTCCCATCATGAGGGAAAACTGAGAAAGTGTGCATTTGTCATGAGAAACTGAAGCTCGCTATCAGACACCATACCGAGAAATATAACCGTATCCCCCACCTTCTCCTTCGCGACTAATTTTTTGAGTTTTGCCTTGGTATCCCCCCGCCCAACGATCACGAGAGACACATCTTGCTTCAATTGCGTTTTCGTAAGTCTCGAAAAGGCCTTGATCGTACCTTCTAGATTTTTGTAGGGCCGCCCATTTCCAACGCTCAAAATATAGTCCCGACCTCGAAACGCGCTAATCACGGGGCGTACAGCAGGAGCGGGCGTGTTGCTCTGTTGGTGACCATGATGAATGGTCGTAATCGGCGACTGAACACTTGGGTAGAGTGTTTGCAGGTCGACTCTCGTTTGATCGGAAACGCACACAATATGATCTGCGGCAACAACAGAATACCAATGCGGACATTTTCCATATAACCCGTTTATGTACCCTATCCAGGGTTTGGGCGCAGAGAGTGATGGCCGCTCTACCCAATTAAAATCATGGACCGTAATCACTGACTTCAGCTGTGAATCAACCCAATACGGTAAGAACGCGTTGAGAGAATGATACACATCTAAGTGATATTTCCTGAGGAGATCGAAAACAAATGATTGATTGCGAAGAGACGCAATATCATACCCAACATGGACAGTCCTGACTGCGTCGTGGTGAATGATTGGCTGCTTGAGTTCAGATCGTTGAAACACAAGATACTGATGATCTGTATTGAGGTGTACTATCTCATCAAGCAAGCAGCGAGCAACACGACCCATCCCTGTCGTCACCGCGCTGACCGTCCGCGCATCAAAGCCAATGAATGCCATGGGATTTCTCCGACCTTCTACGTGGTAAGTGAGAGGAATGAATCATTCCCCTGTGAAAGTCATAGAAGAACTTACGCACAGGGGAGCGAGTTGCCTAGAGCATCGAGGATGACGACAATCCCGGAGAAAATTGAGAATTAAGTGACAAAATACGATCTTCGACAAATCAATAAATGGGACTATTTTCCCAATTTAATGCGTCGTCAACTATTCTCGTTTCCCCATTGGACAAGGAGTTTTCCGGCGCTCTCGCTGACACTGTGCAAACAGCAAGCAGCTCACCCTGGTTGACTGGATTCACCACGCGCAGCAGGAACGACTTGAGACAAACCTTCATGCGTGATGGTTCAGATTACGGTCGGTGTGGTATGGTTGCGGAAGTAAATGTGAACGGTTCAGACGTACAGCACACGCGAGAGTTGTTGGCGCACACGTCTACCATCACCAACACCAACGTTACCAAGCGATGAAGTGGAGTTGAGATGTCTTTGTTCTGGCCCACGATGATCAAAAGAGAAGTTGACGATAAGCCCATTGCCGCGCAGATTTATGTGACCGATCAGTGCAATCTTGACTGTCACTATTGTACGGAATACGACAACAGCGTTCCCCACCCGAGTCTGGAAGATTTGAAGAAGTGGATCAGCAAAATTAGAGAACTTGGGTGTATTCGCATCGGTCTCCAGGGTGGAGAACCATTGATGCATCCGGACATCGTGGACATTGTTCGGTTTTGCAAAACCTTAGACCTTAAAACCAGCATGTCGACGAATGGGTTCAAACTCAGCGAGAAATTGATTGAGGGCCTCGAAGACGCAGGCTTGGACTCACTACAAGTCTCCGTTGATCGGATGACTCCTATTCCTTCAACACGCAAGTCACTCCATTCAGTGATTCCTAAAATTGAACTTTTGAAGAAATCAAAACTGCGATTCAATATTACTGGTGTCCTTTTCAAAGACTCCCTTGGCGAAGCAAAGGATGTGCTCGAATATGGCTTTGCTGAGGACATTCCAACCCATGCCCGACTCCTCCATTCAGGGCTCAATGGCACATATGACGTAGAGCCAGGCGAAAAGGCCGCCTTGGAGGAGATGATAGACTTTCAAGCTTCGGCTAAGATGAAAGGCAAGAAGGTCCATACGACGGCATCGTTATTTGAATATCAGAGGTCCTTATTAACCGGAAAGGAACTCGATTGGACGTGCGTGGCCGGCTATAAGTATTTCTACGTGTCGGCAACTGGAAAATTTTGGCTCTGCTGTATTAATAGAACACCCGATATTGATCTTATGGATGTTACCCCCGAGCTTCTCAGAAGTTATTCCACTAAAAAGGACTGTCAAACCGGGTGTGGCATTTACTGCATCGTCTCGGAGTCCTTAGCGAACAACCATCCCCTGAAATTTGCAACACGGGAAGTAAAAGATCGTCTGCAGTCACAATCTGCAAGACTGTTCTCTAAACTCACGACGTGATTGCTCGCCTTCCACTGCGCTAACCTCTCTCTGTCGCTAGTCTCTATCGTACGGGTTCCAACGTGTCACGGCACAATTTCCCTGTCGCCAGCCACATCAAAAACACCTCCGTCGCATATATCGCGGATCATCAGTTCCCATTGGATAGGTCCGATGCCGATGCAGACCAGGTGATTAACACCGTCTCTTCCTTAGGTGCTCAAGGACTCGACGTGACGTTGATTATTCCCAAGATGTGGGAAAATATGCGCGTGCCAATGGATATCCGGAAAAAGAACATTCACGCTTTCTATCGTGTGACAGACGACTTTGACATGAAGGAATTACTACACTTACCACTCATGCCGCTACGCCTAGAAAAATATTCCCATGCACTGCTGGCAGCACCTTATGCGAAGCTAAGGCAGCACGATGTCGTGTACGCACGCAATCGTGCTCATGTGTTAATGGCCCTGACTATGGGCATGAAAGTGGTGTTTGAAACATATCGTCAATATAGCCATTCATCCTTGGGATTTGCCAAGCTATTAGCCACACTCACGCATCGCCAAAACTTGTTGGGCGTCATTCATCATTCTTCTCCCTCTCAAGAAAGTTTACTTCGTGCGGGGGCCAATCCTGACAAAACGACCGTCATCCACAACGGATTTAATCCGCAACAGTTAGAACCGAGGATGGCCCAAGACGCTGCTCGTCAGGAATTGGGCTGGGAGAAAGAAGGCAAAACTATGTTATACGCGGGGCGCCTCGATAAGCTCAAAGGCGTGGGCATTCTTCTAGAATTAGCTGAAAGAATGCCGGACATCAATTTCCATCTAGTTGGAAAGACGGTGAACGATCCAGATGATTGGATTGAACGAGAAGTGATGCGCAAGGGAATACGTAACGTAAGGCGTTTTCCATGGGTCGCGGAACGCGAAATATCGACATTCCTCTATGCGTCAGACGTTTTGGTCATTCCTCCAGCTGCCGCACCCCTTACAACGTTTGGAAGAACCGTTTTACCTTTAAAAACGTTCACGTATATGGCGACAGGCATTCCAATTCTGGCACCCCAACTCCCAGATACGGCGGGCATCCTCACAACCACTAACTGCGCGTTGGTTGAACCCGACAATCCTGCCATGTCCGAACGGACCATCCGAAGAATATTTCGAGACAAGCCGTGGGCAACATCAATTGGGACACAGGCACAGCGTGACGCCCAAAATTACACCTGGACATGCCGGGCACAAAAGATTCTTGCATTTTTGGACAACCGCTTAGCGGCGGTACGCCACTAGGAGCATGCGGGCCAGATCACCCGCTCACTCTCATTGATTCGTCGCACCAGAGGGGTAAGGACGCCCAACCACACCACTCGCGCAACATCCTGCTTTCACTCTGCCTGAGTGATTGTGGTTCCAAAATAGTTGATATGGTATGGTTGCCGGAGCAACGGAAGGAAACCTGTATATCACGCACTCCGTCCAGCTTCGTCACACGACCTGCATCACAGCCTTCGCCGCCATATGAGAACTGACTGTACTTCGAGCTGCTCACGATGACCTCTTGGGCTCCATCTATGGAGATCTCATTTGTGTCCCCCCTCCCGAACAGACTCCCTCCCTCCTTACCGTGAAAAGCATTATCCTCGCTAACGAGTCATACACGGAGGGACAACCTTCTCGTCTGATTACATTAGACCGGTTGTGCGGCGTCACACTTCTCGAGCGACATCTTCGAACACTCAAAACGTGCAAGATTCAAAGAGCGACGATTATCGTTCGAAACGCGACGGAGATCACGCAGACCATTGCCGAATCCAGGACGGCATCACACGCATTTATACAGACCATTGAGCAAGAACATGCGGCGACTGCGTGTGACGATGACGGTGACATACTTCTCATCGCCGGTGATTATTTCGTCGAACAACGATTGATTGATTACCTGATCAACATGTCAAAGCCAGGGGTCCTGGTTGATCGCGACCCTTCGCGCGAAACACGGGATTTCGTCTCTCACAGCACCCATGCGTCAGCAGGATGTGCGGTCGTCACTGGGAAGACCCTACGGTCATTGTTTCAGCGTGGCATCCACCGCTGGGAAGATATTCTCAACTCCCTCATC
>JAJDBL010000021.1 GCA_029261375.1 Nitrospirales bacterium | reverse complement strand
TCCAGTTTTTGCAAACTTCCAGGAACTGATGGATTGGTATTTGCAGCACTACTCGGCTGTCAATAAGGCTCCCCTGACGTACCGCCGGGATATAGGCATCGCGGGCAAGCTGTGCAAGGAGTTTGGGAAGTACACGCTGTCAGCGATCGGACCGAGACGCATCTCTTTATATAAGGAAGCGAGACGGGAAGCAGGTCTTTCACCGCGAAGTATCAATTACGAGCTGACGTTGATGAGCCACGCCTTTACTCTCGCAATTCGAGAGTGGGAGTGGGACGGGGACAATCCAGTTAAGAAGGTTTCCCGAGAGAAAGTCAGAAATCACATCATCCGATGGCTGACAGACGAAGAAGAGCAACGATTGCTTGCCGCGTCACTAGCATGGCTGCGGGAAATTATCGTTTTTGCTATCAACACCGGCCTTCGCAAGTCAGAGATTCTCAACTTGCAATGGCCGCAAGTCGATCTGTCCAGAAAGACCTTCACGTTGCTGCAGCAGAAAAACGGTGATGTGGATACACTGCCGTTGAACCGCAAAGCGTTCGATGTTCTCAGCGCGAGAGCGCGATCCGGCGATTGCAAGGAAGGCTATGTATTCCCGAGTATGACTGGCACGAGGCGTATTGCGTCAAACGTGCATAAAAGGTTTCGTGCTGCATGTGACCGAGCAGAAGTCAAAACATTTCGGTTCCATGATATGAGGCATACCTTCGCGACCCGGCTCGTAAGGGCTGGTGTTGATCTATACAGAGTGCAGAAACTCATGCGCTTGAAGACGGTAGCGATGGTCATGCGGTATGCCCATCACGAGACTGAAAGCTTACGGCCTGGTGTCGAGGAGCTTGATCGAGTAGGAACTTCGACTGTCACACATTGGCACAAAATTGGCACAGTGTGACAATTTCCGGGTGGATTGTAGAAGGGAGCGTGCGTAAGTTATTGAAAAGATTGGCGCGCCTGGCAGGAATCGAACCTGCGACAACCGGATTAGAAGTCCGATGCTCTGTCCGACTGAGCTACAGGCGCCCCTTGAAGGTCTCAGGTGTAACGCACACGACGTAGCAGGTCAAGGGGGAGATTTTCTTCTATAACAACAAGAGCCGCGGAACACGTGTTCCGCGGCCCTCATGTCACGGTGAGAGTCTATCTCTGCCGTGACTTTCGGTAACGACTTTACTACTACCTAAAATCCAATCGAATCGACGAACGAAATCTGCCCGCGAACTTCGCCCGATCCGTTGGCATCTGTATGCACGTTGATGTACGCGTTGTCGTTACGTAGCTCGTTCACTAGCGCGCTGATCGGCTCTCCAGAAAGCTCACCGATCAGGTCCCCATCGGGGCCACCGCGCAGGGTGCCTTTGCTCACTGATGACCCATCGGCTGCGCGTAAGAGACCATTGGTATCACCTGTCGGGGCTTCTCGGCCATCAAACAAAAAGACGACGTTTGGACCGTTCACCGATGCTTTTCCCATATGAATATGTGCCTGGGTCACGCCGGTGATGTTCCAACATTTGAGTTTGTACTTGAGTCCATCGTCAGCGAGACCGCTGACGCGGAAGGCTGCAAAACAGGTGGCATCAGTCACGACACCTGCAAGATTCGGCGGATCGCCCCCAATTTCTTGGCTCCCGGTCCCAGTAGCGGTATAGGATTCGCTCACGATCAGGTTGTCATTGACTCGTCCGGCGATCTGTCCACGCACCTCACCCGCCGGGTTCGCGTCAGTATGAATGTTCACGTACGCTTCATCACCCCGTATCATGTTCATGAGGTCACCGAGTTCTACACCTTCCATGACAATATCGGCTCCCTCAATGATGCCTTCGCCGAGGGTTCCATTGATTGGACCAGTCGCGTCGGTTAGCCCGAAGAGAAACGCAACGGGAGCCCCACTATCGAGAGCTCTTCCAGCGTGAATATGAGCCTGGGTAATGCCGCTGATATTAGAACATTCGACTTTGTACTTGATGTGCGTCATGGGTACCAGCTCCAGATAGACCTGACAGCTGCCATCAGTTGTAATTCCACCAAGCGGATCTGTCACTTGCTGACTTCCGGTCGCGTTGGCAAATGCGACATGGTCAGCCTGAGCTTGCGACGCATAGAAGGCCAATACCAATCCGAACGTTGAGATTATGACGATAAGCTTTTTCATAACGAGTCTCCTCTCCGAATCGCGTTGTATCAAGCTACAATAGCATTGAACGGAAAAAGTATAGGCCTTGTTTCTCGTATCCCGCAAGAAATATCTGCCATTATGTTGACGGCGGTGCAAGTCCTGTCGTGTTGGGACTGAGGTGCATGGCTCGGTTGGGTCTATCAACCGCTATCGAAGGGGACTGATTTATGGAATATAGATTTCTCGGAAAGACAGAACTGCGGGTCTCCGTCCTGTGTCTCGGAACCATGCAATTTGGGTGGACGACTGATGAAGATCCATCACACGCTGTCCTCGACGCGTTTGTGGAAGCCGGTGGAAACTTTATCGACACGGCAAACATCTACAGTTCATGGTCATCCGATAGCCACCCAGGAAAGTCCGAGGAAATTATCGGCCGTTGGATCGAACAACGTGGAAATCGCACGAAGGTCATTCTGGCCACGAAAGTGCAAGGCCGGATGTGGGAAGGACCGGATGGTGCTGGCCTTAGTCGAGCACATATCATGAAAGCCGTCGAAGGCAGCCTTGCGCGTCTGAAGACAGACTACATTGATCTCTATCAAACACACGACACGGACCCCGCCACCCCGCATGACGAAACTCTCGATGCGATGGATACCCTGGTGAAACAAGGCAAGGTCAGACACATCGGGTGTTCGAACTACCTCACTAAGGATCTTGGTGAAGCGTTAGCGGTGAGCCGGAACACGGGATCTGTGCGGTTTGAAAGTTTGCAGCCCTATTACAACCTCGCGGATAACTCGGAATGCACCCCAAACCTTCTCGCGCTGTGCGAGGAAGAACAGATCGGTATCATTCCGTATTCCCCGCTCGCGATGGGTTTCTTAACTGGAAAGTATCAGCGGGGAGGAGAACTTCCGCCGTCAGCACGGGCGTCCACAGTGAAGAAAACGTTTTTGAATGAGCGTGGATTTAGAATTCTTGATCGCGTCACCACCATCGCGACGGTACGAGAAGTGACACCTGCGACTGTTGCCCTGGCGTGGCTTCTGAACAACCCTGCGATCACGTCTCCGATCATCGGAGCCAACACCCTCTCGCAACTCAACGAAAGCCTCCCTGCTGGAACATTTAAACTCGCTGCAGAGGAAGCCACATCACTCAGTGAAGTAGCTGGACAGTAAGGCCGAAGCTATGCCGAAACAACCGCGCCTGGAAATTGAATACTGTACGCAGTGTCGCTGGCTATTGCGGGCATCCTGGCTCGCTCAGGAGTTGTTGACGACGTTTGATACTGAACTTGGGGAGGTCGCTCTCATTCCGGGAACCGGAGGGGTACTAGAGATTCGACTCGACGGTGAAAACCTCTGGTCTCGTCAGCAGGAGGGGCGATTTCCAGAACCCAAGGAAATCAAGCAGCGAATCCGCGACCGAATTGCACCAGATAAAGATCTGGGTCACTCCGATCGGTAACGTGATCAGATTATACGATCCTGTTGCTGACAGCTGGTCGCTTTTTTTACGAGCAGCCCCCGCTTGTTTCGTGGCAACT
>JAJDBL010000020.1 GCA_029261375.1 Nitrospirales bacterium | reverse complement strand
GTTCCCATCCCGAACACGGTAGTTAAGCCTTTCAGGGACGATGATACTGCAGCTGCGAGGCTGTGGGAAAGTAGTACGCTGCCGGGTCAAAAACGAAGCCCGATGATCAGAACACCGATCATCGGGCTTTTGTTTGTTTAGGAGGGGTAGCTGCTTGTCGTGAGATATTGCAGGTGGGCAAACGCTGTCTGAATTATTTTGCGTTCCTCCATGGCGTGAAATCTTAGGATCAGTGGAGAGGATTGTTGGAGTTCGAGGAAGACTTTGGTGAGGTTATCGGCAGCTTCAACGCATTGGACTCTAGGCGGATACTCACTAATCTTTTCACGGGAGATCAAGATATCTCAACGTCTGCGCGGACGGCGTCAGGTAGTCCTCGCTGCATGACAACTTATCTGGTTCAAATGCGACGTTATTCGGATTTTTCCAAAGACAGGTTCGGCCGTAACGGAATAGTAGCAGTCCTGCACAAACAGTTAATAACAGTAAATGGCGCCTCCTGCAAGATTTCTAAATAGTCCTGTCCTTTCTGGCCCGCGGCGTTCGCCAGGTGACGGCGTTCTTGCGTCTTGCAAAATGCTAATTGGAAGGTGTTGAATAGAGATTGATTGACTTGATCTCGGTGATTCTTTCTATGGCGCACACGCAACGTCGGATAATGTATATTATGTATACCTTGACGCGCCTACGAATTGGTATTGGATCCAATCCTAGACTCAGTTCCAGCGATAAGCCGTTTTAAATTGTCTCTATGGCGAATCCATATCATCAACGTAATGCAAGTACTGAAAAGTATTCGATCTGTAGTTGGATCCGATGCTAGGACAAGCAATGGGAGAACCCCGGACGTGATAAGGGCTCCGAGTGCGGCGTATTTCCATATCGCGACGGCCACGATCCATATGGCTAAGGCCGAGAGTCCGAGAAAGACATCAAATCCGAGGATGGCTCCAAGGGCTGTGGCTACGCCTTTGCCCCCATGAAATCTCAAGAAGATTGAATAACAATGCCCGGTCACGACTGCAAACGCTATCAGAAGAACGACCTGTGGCTCGGTGGCATGCATTGGAATTGCATGGGGAAGTCCCAGTGTGGCAAGTGCACCCTTCCCGACATCCCCAATCAGTGCGTACGTGCCAGCCTTCTTTCCACTGACGCGTAGGACATTGGTGAATCCTATGTTACCGCTTCCGATGGTCCTGGGGTCAATTCCGGTGATGAATTTGGAAGAGAGAAGGCCAAATGGGATGGATCCCAGCAGGTATGCACAGGCCACCTGTGAGAAATCAAACCACATTGCGTTTCACTAGCGTGGATTGGTTAACATGTGATTCCATAAACGGGTTGCATATTGAATTGCGGAAACGAGGGCGAACACCACTGAACCGTAAAGACACATTGATCCCCATAAGTGAAGATCAATGAGGAGGATAGTTTCATCTTGAAGTAAAAGCATGACGATCGCCACAATCTGAAGTACCATTTTGTACTTCCCTGTAGTGTCTGCTGATATCACGATTCCTTCTGTTGCTGCCAGCGCACGAATGGCTGTCACGGCGATTTCCCTTCCCACAATAAGAATTGCGACCCACGCCGCAATGCGATCCATGTCTACTAGAAGAAATAGAGCGGCCATAACCAGAAGCTTATCGGCAACAGGATCGAGAAGTCGCCCAAGTGTGGTGACCTGAGAGCGCCGACGTGCTACATATCCGTCGAGAGCGTCGGTCGCTGAGGCGATAAGAAAAATCGCGGTGGCAATAAGAAGGCCGTGTTCTAGCGAGCTTGTCACGCTCATGACGAAGACCGGAATTAATAAGATTCTTGCCAGCGTGAGCGTATTTGGGAAATTCAATGCGTTGACGCTCCTCGGACCTTCTGAAATCATACGATTCCAGATTTTAGGATGTCATGCAGATGAAGGACGCCAACTGTTCTTCCATCATGATCAACAACAAGTAGCGATGTGATGTGATATTGCTCCATGACTTGAAGGGCTTCTGCTGCGAGCGCATCTTTCTGAATGGTTTTGGGATGTGTCGACATAATCTCTTTTGCTTGTAACGACAAGATGTCTGGCGTCTGTTCAATACCCCGCCGTAGATCTCCGTCAGTCACCAGTCCAGACAGGCGATCATTGGCATCGTCGACTGTAGCCAGTCCGAGCTTTTTCGACGTCATTTCAAGAATAACAGCTTTCATAGAGGTGTGCTCATGCACTCGAGGGATAGCATCCCCTTCATGCAGGAGATCACGAACGCGGAGAAGGAGTCGTCGTCCAAGTGTGCCTCCAGGATGCACGTGAGCAAAGTCTTTTTCTTGAAAGCCTCGTTTACGAAAGAGTGCGACCGCCAGCGCATCGCCCATAGCAAGCGCAGCTGTTGTGCTTGCGGTTGGGGCCAATCCGAGAGGACAGGCCTCTTCAGCAACGGATACGTCAAGCACGGCGGAGCTTTCTTTCGCAACAGTCGAATGAGGATTCCCAATAAGAGATACGATCGGTACGCCAATGCGCTTAATTGGTGTGAGTAATTGGAGGATCTCGCTGGTCTCCCCGCTATTCGAGATAATCATTGCAACATCTTGGTGAGTCACCATACCGATATCGCCGTGAAGTCCTTCTGCCGCATGGAGGAAAAATGCCGGTGCCCCCGTGCTCGCAAATGTTGAAGCAAGTTTTGACCCGATGAGACCGGATTTCCCCATGCCGATCACAACGATCTTTCCTTGACAATGGTATAAAATATCTACGGCATCTTCAAATCTCGCATCAACACGATCGATGAGCGTGAGAATCGCGTGTGCCTCAATGGTAAGGACTCGGACCCCTTCCTCGACGCTCATTACGCCAAGCCTGACGTTGCTGCTGTGATGGCCTGGAGGCGTTTGAGCAGCTGGGCTACTTGTGTAAGTGGGACCATGTTTGGACCGTCGGATGGCGCGTGGTCAGGGTCTGGATGAACCTCCATGAACACCCCATCACACCCCGCGGCCACTGCGGCACATGCCAACGGCGTCACGAACTCGCGTTGACCAGATGACGTCCCCTGTCCCCCTCCTGGAAGCTGCACGCTGTGGGTTGCATCAAAGATGACCGGGTAGCCAAAGGTTCGCATGATGACGAGAGAGCGAATGTCAACAACAAGATTGTTGTATCCAAACATGGTGCCTCGCTCTGTAAGGATGATGTTGTCGTTCCCCTGTGCTTTGACCTTTTCAACCGCAAATTTCATGTCCCACGGCGCAAGAAACTGTCCTTTCTTAATGTTCACGATTTTCCCCGTCTGCGCAGCCGCGACGATAAGATCAGTCTGTCGGCAAAGGAATGCCGGAATCTGGAGAATGTCCAGGATTTCAGCTGCGGGGCCCACTTCCTCAATGGAATGAATGTCTGACAATATCGGGACGTTGAGTTTATCGCGTACACGTTCAAGTATTTTGAGGCCAGGCAACAAGCCTGGTCCACGGTAGGAATTCAGTGACGTACGATTTGCTTTGTCATACGATGATTTAAATACGAAGGAAAATCCTGACTGCTCAACGAGACCCTTCAAGGTTTCAGCGGTATCGAGGACAAGCGCCGCGTCTTCAATCACGCATGGCCCGGCGATAATCACGTGCGGACTTTGATGACCGATTATCACGTTGCGAGTATGAATGGTGTGTTCCATGCTGACTGGGTGGGTATATGCTTACACGGGATTGCTATAGGAGAGAGCTGCTCTCACAAATGCTGTGAAGATCGGATGTGGCTCTTGAGGCCGAGAATTGAACTCTGGGTGAAACTGTGTTGCGGCAAACCACGGATGGTTTGGGATCTCTATGATCTCGACAAGATTCCCATCTGGAGAGAGACCACTCAGACGAAAGCCCTTTGACGTAAGTGTCTCTCGATACACATTGTTGAACTCATAGCGATGACGGTGGCGCTCGTGAACTTCAGTGTTTTGATAGACGGTGTGGGATAAGCTGTCTTTCGCAATGTGACAAGGATATGATCCGAGGCGCATGGTCCCACCCTTGTTGCGACCCTCTTGGTCCGCCATGAGATCGATGACAGGAAATGGAGTATCGGCATCAAATTCATGACTGTTAGCGTTGTGTAGTTCTGCCACGTGTCGAGCGAATTCGATAACCGCAAGTTGCATGCCTAGGCAGATTCCAAGAAAAGGAATTTGTGATTCTCGTGCATGACGAATTGCGCTGATCTTTCCTTCGGTTCCTCTCCAGCCAAAGCCACCAGGAATAAGGATTCCGTGGACGTCCTTCGCAAGAGATGCGACTCCATTCTTCTCAATATCATCGGTCTCAATCCATCGCACATTCACGCGACAGTCGTTAGCCATGCCGCCATGAGTGAGTGCCTCTAAGAGGCTCTTATACGAATCGTGTAACTCAACATATTTACCCACGATTCCGATCGTGGCGACGTGGGCAGGGTTCTTTATTTGATGAACCATCGCTGTCCAATCTGTGAGGTCTGGCGCGTCGCCGGGCAGGTGAAGTTGTCGCACGAGAAAATCATCAACTCCCTCTTGTGAAAAGCACAATGGGACTTCGTACACGGTATCCACATCCATCGCCGTCATTACCGCGTTGGTATCGAGGTTGCCAAACAGAGCAATTTTTTCTTTTAGGCTTACTGGCAGTGGTCGATCAGTCCGACAGAGTAGAAGATTCGGTTGAATTCCAATCTCTCGCAGCTTATTAACGCTGTGTTGAGTTGGCTTCGTTTTCAATTCCCCCGCAGTGCTCACGTAGGGAATGAGGGTCAGGTGAATGTACACCACGTGTTCCCGGCCAACATCAAAGGGAACCTGTCGGATGGCCTCCAGGAATGGAAGACTTTCAATATCTCCAATGGTGCCGCCAATCTCGACAATCAAAACGTCAAGATCATCA
>JAJDBL010000019.1 GCA_029261375.1 Nitrospirales bacterium | reverse complement strand
GCCAGAAACAGGGTCGCTGTCGATGATAAGAACTGTTCGCTTCCCGTTCTCGTGGCCGATGGTCTGCTCTGCGGTTTCTGCCATAACGGGAGCCTCTATATTGTGGCGTTCAGGCATCTTGGCTTCCACGGGAAGCGTGATGGTGAAAACTGATCCCTTGCCGTATTCACTGGTGACGGTGATGTCTCCGCCCATCATCTGACAGAAACGTTGACTGATCGACAAACCGAGCCCTGTTCCCCCGTAGAGTCGAGTGGTCGATGCGTCCGCTTGTGTGAACGGCTGAAACAGTTTCTCGATTTGAATGGGTGTCATGCCGATACCGTGATCGTGTACCGATATCGTAAGGTTCTCTGCGCCATCGGTGGCAATGCGTGAGGCCACAAGTTCGATCGTATCGTCTTCGGTAAACTTACATGCGTTGCTCAACAGATTGAGCAGTATCTGCCGTACACGGGTTTGGTCAGCGCGGATCGTTCCGAGGTTCTCCGTGTTAGCCACCTCGATCACGTTGTTCCCTCGTCCGGCGACGGGGCTGATGCTGGCGATGACGTCCCAGATCAGCTCGGCGACATTGACCTCCTCCACAACCAAATCCATTTTCCCGGCCTCGATTTTCGAGAGGTCAAGCACCTCATTGATGAGTCGCAGAAGATGCTTGCCTGCGGAGCGAATGCGGTGGAGGTCGCCGATGCTCTCTTCCCGCCCATCAGCTTCCGACTCTTCTGCCAGCATTTCGCTATAACCAATAATCGCGTTGAGCGGGGTTCGTAGCTCGTGACTCATGTTGGCAAGAAACGTACTCTTCGTCCGATTGGCGGCCTCCGCAGCGTCTTTGGCGGTGGTTAACTCTTCGGTTCGGTGTGCCACTTTCTGTTCAAGTGTATCGCGATGATGTTGTAGTTCACGGTCTCGGTTTTGAATTTGTGTCAACATGTCATTGAACCCGTCGATGAGCGTCCCGAGCTCGTCATCACTGCTCTTAGTTGCCCGGACCGCGTAGTTCTTTTCTTCAGACACCGTCCGTGTCAGTTCCGCAAGTTCGAGAATCGGGGTCGTGATGACACGTTGGAGTCGTGAGAGAAGAAGGAAGCCAAACAGGGAGGATGCGAGTAAGATTCCAAGTACCGTGGCCAGGTATTCCGCGAAACGAGTTGACAGTGCTTTCAAGTCTGATTTGATGTGGAGCGTTCCAATGTGTTGGCCATCAATCAGAATGTTTTGGGTAACACTCAGGGTCTCCTCCCCGAAGGTAATGTCGTCGGACTGAGGTGTCTTCGGCACGCTGCCACGTGGAATATCGTTCCGTCGGTAGGTGCTGAAGAGTTGCCCTGCGGCGTCATACAGCTCGGCATCCATGATTCGCGGCTCGCGCTGGAGGGCTCCGAGAATCTCTGTCGCGGTTTCTCGATCGCCGAAGTCGAGTGCGGCTGTGCTGTTGGCTCCAATGATTTGGGCTGCCAGCATAAGGTCGTCCGCCATGGCGTGCCTGAAGTTTCGGAGATCATTGAGAATAAACGCGACTGAGGTGAGACACAGTGCTCCCATCGTTGCGATGGTAAAGATGATCATCAGTTTCGATCGCATGGAGAAGGTTTTGAGAAATTTTTCGATCATTTGTCCGTCTCAACAATTTGCGCAAATCGCAGCAGCTTGGAGCTAATCTTTAATCCGGCTTCTTCAGCCGCAGTGACGTTAATTTCAAACCGAAGTTGATCCTTCACCACGGTAAAATTGATAATGCCTCCGCGGTGGGCAAATCGTGGCGTATCGCCGACCGTTAACACGCCTGCTCCCTTCAATCTTCCCAAAATGCCATCGAATTCCTGTTTTTCCGATGGACTGACAAAGATGATGTCGCAGCACGTGGTCATGTTTTCAATGCGTGACTCACGAATCACGCGTACTTCCCGTCCATGTATGGCTAATCCCTTCAACTCCCTGTCAATCGTGTTGCCGAATGGATCGTCACCAATGATGCCGATCGTCAACACCTCTCGAGCCGATTGCGCGGATGGCCAGGTGGTATATCGTGCGAACTTGAAGAGAAAAGCGGCTTTGAGTTGATATTCGGTCGGAGAAGCGGTTTGTGCCGACGTGGGTGTTGGACTGATTCCGAGTGACCACGCAGCACTGAGGAGCACGACAAGTGTGAAGTGCGATCCCTTTCTACCTATATCCTGCCCCAATCTTATTGATTGAGTGATGAATGCTGAAAGCCGAGGGGTCAAAATGTCCACCGTGTCAGAGCATAGATTCCGCGTTCAATCTCAGTGGTCTGTGTCGGGATGGTTCGTGACGCGAACTCGGGGCGGCGCCCATCGAGGAGATTCTGGCCAACGACAGACAGTTCAACGTGTGGTCGTGGTTTCCATGTGATGCCAAGATCGACGTCGAAGTAGCTCGGGATGCCAACGCTCGGAAGTGCATCGACAAAGCGTAGGCCAGTATTCAGTTCCAACGTGTCGCTAAGATTCATGAACGACCACAGAGAGAGCTGATGGTCAGGGCTTTCCTCCTCAATACTTTCTGATGAAAATGACGTGCTTCCAGCGTGAATGCGCATTTGTAGATACGTAAAGGTAGGTCTCAGCTGCCACCAATCGAGTGGACGCCAATCTGCCGCGATCTCTATGCCATATGTCTCTGCTTCAAGCGCATTCTCAAATTGAATGCGCAAAAACGACGATGGGTCGACGGGGATAGGAATAATCAGATTGTCGTAGACATTGTAAAAGGCCGCGATATCGACTGAGAGCCCGGTGGTCACCTGGCTGCGGTAGCCGAGTTCATAAGCGAGGAGGTCTTCAGGTTTGAGCTCGGTGTTTCCAAGAATCTGGAGCATACCGAATGGCGTGCCTGCAGCGTTCACCTGCGCATCTTCTTCAGTGCGGGCAGGCGTCCGCACGGCGCGTGATGCGCCAACCC
>JAJDBL010000018.1 GCA_029261375.1 Nitrospirales bacterium | reverse complement strand
GCATAAAAGGAGTAGAGGGCGCGGTGCATGCCCTGATTGGTTTAGCGTTTGGAGGAAGCCTGATCAGCGTATTTGCTCGGGTCGGGGGTGGAATTTTCACAAAAGCGGCTGATGTGGGAGCGGATCTTGTCGGAAAAGTCGAGGCAGGTATTCCGGAAGACGATCCGAGGAATCCCGCCGTGATTGCTGACAACGTTGGGGACAACGTTGGAGACTGTGCTGGAATGGCGGCAGATTTGTTCGAAACCTATGTCGTGACCACCGTTGCCGCGATGATATTGGCGGTGTCGCTGTTTCCAGGTCAAACAGAACCCGTCCTCTATCCGTTGCTTCTTGGTGCGGTTGCCATTCTGGCCACCGTGGTCGGTATCTGGTTCGTCCGCGTAGGTCCAGGGGGGGGCATCATGGCCGCTCTCTATAAAGGATTGGCAGTTGCCGGTATTGGGGCGGGTATCGCATTCTATCCCATTACGAACATGATGATGGATGGTGTTGGTGGGGTATCCAGCATGGCATATTTTGGAGCGGCCGTCATTGGGCTTGTCGTAACGCTCGCCATGGTCGTCATCACCGATTATTACACCTCAACGGAATACGCACCGGTGCGTCACGTTGCGCAAGCCAGTACGACCGGTCACGCCACAAACATTATTGCGGGTCTTGCTGTCAGTCTTGAAGCCACTGCCGCTCCGGTCATCGTCATTGGGGCAGCCATTCTGGGTAGTTTTCACCTCGCAGGGTTATACGGTGTCGGAGTCGCCGCCGTGTCGATGTTGTCGATGGCTGGAATCGTGGTGGCGATTGATGCGTTTGGTCCGATCACAGACAACGCAGGCGGGATTGCTGAGATGGCGGGTCTTCCTGAGGCCGTGCGAAACGTAACCGATCCGCTTGATGCCGTTGGAAACACAACCAAAGCCGTCACCAAGGGCTATGCCATTGGTTCTGCCGCCCTTGCGGCGATCGTGCTGTTTTCCGAGTACGCCAGAGCGGTCAAAGTCGATGGGAAACAGGTAGCGTTTGACCTTTCTGATCCGTTAGTGATCGTCGGGATGTTTCTCGGTGGGATGCTCCCGTTTCTCTTTGCGTCACTGTGTATGAAAGCGGTGGGTGAAGCCGGTGGCTTGGTCGTTGAAGAGGTCCGACGTCAGTTTCGTGAGATCAAGGGCATTATGGACGGAAGCGGAAAGCCTGAACACGCGAAATGTGTTGATATTGTGACCAAGGCTGCGATCAAGAAAATGATGGTTCCAGCGCTTATTCCGGTCCTTGCTCCCATTTTGGTTGGGGTGATTCTTGGGCCTGTTGCCCTTGGGGCCATGCTTGTCGGTACGATTATCACCGGGCTGTTTATCGCAATTTCGATGACGTCTGGTGGCGGAGCGTGGGATAATGCGAAGAAGTACATTGAGGATGGCCATCATGGTGGGAAACAGAGTCTTGCACATCAGGCGGCCGTGACTGGAGATACCGTTGGGGATCCGTATAAGGACACAGCTGGACCGGCAATCAACCCCATGATTAAGGTCGTCAACATTGTTGCGCTGATGATTGTCACCATGATCTCGTAGTGAGAGTTGTGGGTCGTGCTCGTACGTTGCTCCAAAAGGGAGCGCGTACGATGGAGGGCGGAAGATGGAACAACGTCAGAAACCTCATGATACCAGTAAGACTACAGAGCCCGAGCAGGATGCGACCCCAAATCAGGCCGTCATTGAGACGGGAGAAAAGCTCAAGCAAGATATTGATTCCCTCATCGAGGAGATTGATGAGGTGTTGGAAGAGAACGCCGAAGAGTTTGTAAAGAATTACGTCCAAAAAGGCGGAGAATAACCGCTTGCCACAGATTGTTCGTCGCAAAATCTGGAACTTTCCGCAACGCGATCTCGATAACGAGTCGAGACTTGTTGAGGCGGCGAACATCGGGCCGGTCACCGCATCGGTGCTTGCGTCGCGGGGCGTGATGACCGGAGATCAGGCGTTAAGTCAGCTTACGGGTCGTGGAGATATTCTCCACGACCCGTTTCTTATTCCAGATATGGAACACGCGGTCGATCGTATTCGACAGGCGATTGAGCGGCAGGAGCGCGTCCTCGTCTATGGCGACTACGATGTCGACGGCATTACGTCAACCAGCCTCTATGTTGAGTTTTTTCGAGCACGGGGCCTTGAGGTCTCGTACCAACTCCCCAATCGATTTCGGGATGGCTATGGCTTCAACATGGCAACCATCACGAAGCTTCAGGATCGCGGCATCTCCTTATTGATGACTGCTGATTGTGGGACGACATCGCATGAGGAAGTCGCACGCGCGCGATCGTGCGGAATGGATGTCATCATCACTGACCATCACGAGCTTGGTGATACCCCAAAGCCTGATGCGCTGGCTCTCCTCAACCCGTGCCGTGTTGATTCCATGTATCCCTTTCGCGGTCTGTGTTCTGGTGCTCTTGCGTTTAAAGTCGCCATGGCCTACGACCAGAAATTTCCGCAAGCCATCGAGGGAGAGACTGGTGAGATCGGCTCACGGGATGGTTTGGATCTCGTGGCTCTGGCGACTATTGCCGATATGGCTCCTTTGGTCGATGAAAATCGCACGCTCGTGCGGGAAGGCCTCAAGCAGCTTTCTACCAATGAACGTGTTGGC
Organism: Nitrospirales bacterium; assembly: GCA_029261375.1. GTDB lineage: Bacteria > Nitrospirota > Nitrospiria > Nitrospirales > UBA2166 > UBA2166. The sequence goes on along the minus strand of JAJDBL010000018.1, from coordinate 594 downwards.
ATCAAAGCCTTAAAAGACGTCGCGAGGGTATCCGGGACATGTCGAGCGGAGACGATTGGATTTTCATTGGCCCCTCGAATCAACGCTGCCGGCAGGATGGATGACCCGGAAATGGGTGTTCGTCTGCTTATCGCGGACTCGCTCAAGGAGGCTCGATCCATTGCGTCCAAGATGGATCGGCTAAACGAAGAGAGAAAGCAGACGCAGCGTGAAACTGAACTTGAAGCAGAGGGAATGCTAGGGCCATCGTATGATGGTTCCGGCCCCGTGGTCGTGGGTGGCGTGGGGTGGCATATGGGCGTCGTTGGAATTGTCGCTGCCCGTATGGCAGACCGATATTATCGCCCTGCAGTTGTCATTGCGATCAATGAGGATGGAATGGGCCGCGGTTCCGCGCGGAGTATTCCCGAGTTCGATCTCTTTGCCGGGATGAGTCAATGCCGTGAGTATTTTGAGGGGTTTGGAGGACATCAGTTTGCGGCGGGTCTGACCATACGTCAGGAGAAGATTCCTGAGTTTCGAGAGGCGTTCACCGACATTGTTCGTGAGGCTATGAATGGAGTTGACCCGTCGCCGACCATCAACATTGATGCG
>JAJDBL010000017.1 GCA_029261375.1 Nitrospirales bacterium | reverse complement strand
ACGGATTTGATGTGTACTTCAGAGTCCTGGGAAATGAGATTTGGCCATTTCATGCGCTGAATTTGGGAAGCGCTGATCGATATCTCAGCGATTACGTTGTTTGCATCATGGTATGGATGAACTTCGTGTGTGCGCTGCATGCACGGCTCTCTTTATTACTCCGTTTTGAGACGGGTATTCGAACCGTCGCCTCGTATACATTTACGTTATATCTTATACACACACTTGTGCTATTCAGTTGGGAATACGTATACGACTACAATCGGGAGAGTATCCTTGATCTGCTTATTCTTAGCGGGAGCATCGCATTGGCAACGTATATCGTTGGCATGCTCACTGAGAAGAAACGGTATAGATTGACGCGTTTCTTGGAAGATATGCATCAGAAAACGTTTGGGAGGTTTAACTGGGATATCGAAAACCCATTGACGCGCAAGCAACGCGTCAATTGAGAGTGCCCCCGTGGCAGTCGGCAACCTGCAAACACTCTTTGTTTTTCCAAGCGATCATACAGTTCAATCTCGTTTGATTTTCACATTCACCGTCTGCTTGCCCCATTTCAGTGCTTTTTTTCTGGTTGAGTAATAGAGGTCAAGGCGGTTCGGTCCTTTGATCGCGCCTCCAATATCTTCTACGACACCTTTTCCATACCCCGGAATGATCATGACCGTTCCATACGGGTAATACTTGGTGTCAGCCGCGATCGTTCCATGTCTCGCCTTGACCCCGCTTGACGTAATCCCTACGTTCTTCGGCTTTCCTTTGCGAGGGCCGCTTGCGATCACCGTTTTCCAGAAGAAAATAGGATGTCGTTCCCAATTCGTACTGTACTGATCAGAGGAGTAGGCGGTGACAAGCATTTCGCGTGTTTCGTAGGTTGCACAGCCGGAAAGCGCGACAAGTGCAGCGCACACGGAGAGTAAAGAAGAGATGGAGTGCGGGTAGAGTTTCTGGTGATTCATCGCGTACCCTCTCTCAAACGACAATGAACACAGATTGCATGCCATCGACAGAGTGGACGGGGCATTCTAGCAAATATTACTCAAGGATAATCACAATCCCACGATCAAGCGTTGAAGATACTGGCTTTCTGGAGCAAGCGCCTTTGCCTGATTGAGCAATTCCGTTCGTTCGTCGTAGTTTTTGAGACGCCTTGCCCACCCTGCTGCGAGAAGACGATTCCCAGCCATCGCCGACCCTCGACGCACGTCTGACGTCCATCCAGGCCCCTGAAGCAAGTCATCATAGAACTGAATAAGTTCCTGCCCCATCAACTGATGGCTTGAAAGGTGACTCACCGGTGCCAAATACTCAACGAGCGGTCTGTCGTCAGAATTCAGTGGAACCCCCTCTAACAATGGACGCAGGACAGCCTGGTTTCCAGCATATAGGAGAAATAAACTCTGCAGATCGACAAGGTATTGATCTTTTGTGGCTTCCTCGCCCTCATATCCCACTCCACTGAGAAGATCGCGTTCTAGGTCGATTTGGTGCTTGGAGCCGACCAGCCCAAGCATAGGATATCGGGGATTACTGGACCCACGCCACAGTTGCACATGGGGAAAGACGGACTGAAACGTCTTCGCAATGATCTTGAACTCTCGAGGTCCAAGTTGATAGAGCGGTAACCACTGACAAAACAGCCCCTTCTCTGCTAGGCGCCCACGAATCTCCTCATAGAACTCCACGGTGTACAAGGAACCCGCGCTTGCATGCCATGGGGTTACAAGATCGAGGGTGACGACGTCAAAGACCTCGTCGCTGGTTTTTAGAACATGTCGGCCATCGCCAATACGCACTGCAAGCCTCGGATCAGACAAGACGTCACCCGTATACTCGTGAAACACCTGGGCGGCTTCGACGACCTGAGGGAGCAGCTCCATGGCAAGCGCACGTTCAACCTGTTGCCCGCGAGATGTCAGGTTCAGTGCGCTAATTGTGATGCCTGTTGCGACACCTATATACGCGACGTTCCTCGGGTTTTCGTGAAGCAACAGGGGCAAATGCCCCATTCTCCTCTCTTGAATTTCTGATGAACTTCCACCGAGTCCGTATGTATTATTAACCTTTAACTTTAAGTGCCCATTTTCACGCTTTAGCACAGCGACAGAGGCACTGCTCCCTTCTTTCTCAAAAAGAAGGCTCTCCCCGTCCTTCAATCTCTGTAGCGCGCCGAGCGATGACGGCACCGTAAATGTTCCGCCGACAATGACCAACAAGACCATCCCTGCGGTCAGTCGCTGCGACAGGCCAAAGAGCGAGGGCGACGCACGACGAGAAGACCGGTCGCGTCGAACGACAACCAGCATGACGACAAGGGCACAGGCCGCATAGGCCAACGCAATTAAAAACAGGCTTTGCCAGAGCCCAAACAGCGGGACGAGGACGAATCCAGCCGTCAATGCGCCCAAGATCGATCCAATCAAGTTTGCTGCCATCACGCCCCCTAACCGCGCGCCAACGTTCGCGGAGGTTCCAGGAATCACACCCTGAGGGCGGTACAAATGCCAAAGGAGTGGAAGAATCATGCCTGCCGCAATTATTGGGGGTGCGGTAATGAGGCTCGTCACACTTGCAGCCCAGAGCAGGGGCCAGATCGTCACATCACTATGAGGTTCACGCTGCAACTCGGTCAGCACCATAAACAATGGTGCCGATAGGCTAATGAGAACCGCGGTGATGGTAAGAACCCAGGCGATAAGATTCCAGGGATGGGTCTGAACCCATCGTATTTCACTGATGAGCCGCGCAACGATAAACGCACCGAGCGCAAGTCCAATTAAGAATGTCACAACGATGATGGCGAAACTGAATACAGAGTTGTGGAAAACAAGCGCAAACATACGCGTCCACATCACCTGGAGACAGAGCGTGAACAACCCAGACAATAACGCGAGTCCGAGTATTAGTCGGGCGGACCCTCCACTGTCCTGGACAGGTGAGGCGGCAGGCGCCCGAAGAACTGAAACACCCTCTCCCTGATCCGCTGGGGGTCTTGATTGTTTGGCATACAGCAACGCAAATGCGGCAACGGTAAAATTGGTTGCGACAGCGAGAAGATAGGTATTCCAAACGCCAATATAGAGCGGAAGAAAGCCCCCCGTAGCAAGAGCCCCCAACGCAGCGCCAAAGGTATTGATGGCATACAGTTGGCCTCCAGATCCTGCAACCCCACGCGTCGATCGACCAACGACTTCTCGGCCTAACGCAGGAAGGGTTCCACCCATCAATATGGCAGCGGGCAGAACGGCAAGCACAGCCAAC
>JAJDBL010000016.1 GCA_029261375.1 Nitrospirales bacterium | reverse complement strand
AACTACCTCCCGCACCTTGAACAACTCAAAACGCACTATGAAGCGCGCTCACTCACAACGCTTGATAGGCAGCAAACGACGCGATACCTGCGAGGTCTAGCGATACTCGAGCTATACTACAACGATGACATTCCTGATTTGGAACAAAGATTTCACAGAGCGTTGAAGCGTTTTCCTGAGTCTGTTGCTCTTCGCACAACCTTTGATTGGTTCACATCGCAGGAAAAGAAACCATTGCTGCTTTCGCAAGAAGACAGCGTCCTGCTACGTTTGAAGTGATGATTCCATTGCGTCCATGCTATGACATCGTGCCCCAAACACTTTCCCACTACTACTGCGCGAAGCTGCCATTCAGGCTGCTATACTCCTTCAATCCTGTACCATCTTGAGAATGCGAGTGGTGCTTCTGAAGGCAAGCAGCTCTTCGACGTAGGGGGAAATCGGATCCCGGCACAATCGTGAGTAACAAACACTTGGACATCCATCCACCCATTCGACGAGACGGACCAGTTCGCATTGGGTTCATTCATGCTCCGAATCCCACATATTCGGAGATGCAAACGAATGGCGTCCTGTTCATGCCGGTTTGGGCCTATACCCTCGCTTCACATATTCCCGACAATGGCTCCTTTGATCTTGCCCTTTACGACGTGCGTTTCCAGAACATCGATGCGATTGGTCCTAGGGATGTATTCCTATTCAGCGGGATAAACCAAGACCGCCAGACGCTTATACACCTCCACACCACCCTAAAACGCCAATATCCTGAGGCCAAATTTCTCATTGGCGGACCTATCTGCTGGTCCTTTGACCAAGCCGGTGATATCGAGACACTCACGATGTTCGACCACATCGTGATTGGGGATGGAGAAGCGATTATCGCGGACCTTCTCCACCGTCTCTCACGGGCAGAGCACGTCGACAAGATTGTTCGCAATACTGAGCGATTTCCCATGGCAAACGCGAAACAACTTAACCGCCGCCTTCTCAATGCGACGGTGACACGATACTACGGCGCCGTTCTCGAGGTGAGTCGGGGTTGCCCATTCCTCTGCGAGTTCTGCGACATCCGGGTACTCCCAGATAACAACCGTGCACACAACAAATGCCCGGACCTCATCGTACAAGAGCTTGATCACTGCTCCCGCCTCGGGATTAAGAACTATCTGTTGGCGTGTGACACCTTCATCGGGGATCCGCAATGGGCCAATGACGTCCTAGATCATATCATCGCATGGCAGGACGACACGGGATTTCGACCAAGCATATACACGTGGCTTACCATCAATCTGTACAAATATCCCGCCCTGATGCGGAAGATGCGTCAGGCCGGATTCGACATGCTGTTTATCGGAATTGAGAGCTTTAACTCAAATTCACTACTGGAGACTGCGAAGGTTCAGAATTCTACCTCCAGCCTTATCGAAGCAATCCGTGAGATCCAATCGTATGGATTTTTTATTGTTGGTGGCCTCATTTTTGGGTTCGACTCTGATGGGGAAGATTGCTTCGACATGACCATTGAGGGAATTCGCTCTTCAGGACTCCTATCTGGTGACCCATCCCTCCTCACGGCACTCCCGGGAACACCACTCTATCGAAGACTGAAGCTCTCCGGGCGGCTTAGAGACGTCCGGTACGGTCTTGGTGGGCACAAATACCAAACCAACATCAAATATCTTCTTCCACGCCAGACCATGATCGCAGGGTTTCAACGCTTTGTTGCCCAGCTTACAGATGGCGCTTATCAATTCGAGAGGCTTGTCACATTTTTCGATAACCTGGATCGAGGCAATTTCATCCCTCTCCAGGGCAAGGGATATGCAAGTAGCAAAGATGCGCTGAAGACGATAGTCGGCAACCCTCGAACATTGCTTCTTGGGCTAAAACGTCTCTTGCTGTTTGTGCGCAATCCTCGAAATCTCCTATGGTTTATACGCGCGATTGTGCTCGTCGCTTCCCGCCCACACATACAAGGCCGGATGAGCTACCTTCAATTCTGGTGGGTGCTGTGGACGACAGTAATGATGAAATACCAAGGTATCCAAGATAGGGACTTCGATGTCGAAAGCGTCTCACCAGATTTCAATATGGATACGCTGTTACCAGATGGATATTGTGATGATCTCAGCGAGCCGATTCCCGACGCAAAGATTCAAGCTCAACAACGTTATACGGTACGCGCACTACATGCGCTCGCGGCGCGACCTGTCATGGCGAATGATCCGAAATGAGCGACCACGGCATGCTCGAGATAAATTCCGCTTCCCACAGTTCAACTCTATCTTTTCTTATACCAGCCTATAACCCGACACAGGAGCTCCTCCAACTCGTAAACAATCTTGCTCGGCAGGCTCCCGATACCCTCATCCTTGTTGTCAACGATGGATCGTCGGCTCAATCTGACGATGTGTTCCTAGCCATCCCGCACCAGCCCTCTGTTCACCTCGTCACGCATGAGTTGCATTCCGGAAAGGGGCAGGCGTTAAAAACTGGCATCGAATACGTTGCCCGGCACTATCCATCCTGCACACATATCGTCACGGCAGACGCGGATGGGCAGCACACCGTTCAAGACATCCTCGCCGTTGGTAACGAGGCCCAGTTGTGGCGCGAGCACGTGGTTCTGGGAACCCGGACATTTAACGGCGATGTTCCCACTAGAAGCTGGATCGGAAACACAATTATCTCCGCGCTGTTTGGGTTCTGCACCGGCCTCAAGCTCCAGGATACTCAAACTGGCCTGCGGGCGCTTCCTATTGAATTTGGGTTGAGATGCCTTACGATTCCTGCTAGCGGCTACGACTTTGAAATGGCCATGTTAATCGAATGCCACGCGCTGAACGTGACGATCAAAGAGATCGCAATCACAACCATTTACATTGAGGGAAATCGTCACTCACATTTCAATCCACTGATTGACTCGTTGAAGGTATGTCGCGTGATCATTCAATCGGCAGTAAGTTCGTGCAAAGACATGGTGATACGGACAACAGCAGCGTTCCTTCCCTGGTGTATACTTTCGATTCATGTGACACGAACTCGGGGAAGGCGAAATGCGTTGTTTCAGCGAACGGCGGGGGAAGCCAAAAACGTTATCCGGAGATACTGGTAGCTCGAGGAAAGAGTTGCTACGTTATTGTCGATCGCGCTGGGAGAGACTTCCGAACTTTGCATATTGGTCGAGGAAACTGAGTTCGACCTCCCCTGTCGGCCCGTTCCGATGCTTTCCAATGATAAGTTCGGCGATCCCCGCCTTTTCTTCTCGATAGCCTTCGTATTGATCCTCACGATAAATAAAAATTACCAGGTCGGCATCCTGTTCTATCGCACCGGACTCACGAAGATCGGCCAGAAGCGGTCGAGGGGGTTTGCGACTTTCCACCGCGCGGCTCAGCTGTGACAGCGCGATGACCGGAACGTGCAGTTCCTTTGCCAACGCTTTCAGAGAGCGAGAAATGTCCGAGATTTCCTGTTGGCGACTTTCAGAATTTGACCGCCCTTGCATCAGCTGGAGATAGTCCACGATCACGAGATCAAGACCCACCTCACTCTTTAATCGACGTGCCTTGGCCCTCATTTCCAACGCCGAGAGCGCCCCACTATCATCGATAAACATCTTTGCCGCACTGAGCCGTTCGGCCGCATCCAAAATCTTATGAAACTCTTCTCGCTCCAGTTGCCCTGTTCGGATATGGTGAGAATCAACCCCCCCCTCAGAACTCAGCATGCGCAAGACCAGCTGCTCCTTAGACATTTCCAAACTGAAAACGGCCACCACGGCCTGGTTGTGGATCGCAGCATGAAGCGCTGCGCCTAATG
>JAJDBL010000015.1 GCA_029261375.1 Nitrospirales bacterium | reverse complement strand
CCGTTTCCCGCTCCAAGTTACGTTACCCTCCTCCTTAAAGAGGCCCAATTCGCACCTCGAATTTTCGCGCGTAGCTAATTTAGGGAACATCTCAGCGAGACCGCCGCCAACCTATAAACAGCTCGATAGTACCCATACGTACTTGATGATCCATTTGAATGTCGCATGGGATTTGCCGCCCTGGATTCCAGACTTTCTGTGTTCGCGAGCCCAGGCGACCGCAGACGACCCGGAGCAACGGATGCAGTTAGCAATCGATTTGTCTGCTCGAAACATTGCCGAGGGCACAGGAGGACCGTTCGGGGCCGCCGTATTTGAGCAGGACACCGGCAAGCTGGTGTCGGTTGGAGTCAATAGAGTGGTGCCCAGCCAGTGCTCACACGCGCACGCGGAGATGCTTGCGCTCGCCTTGGCTCAGAAACGGCTGGGAACCTACGACCTCGGAGCACGAGGACTTCCGAAGCACGAGCTTGTGGCCAGCAGCGAGCCCTGCGCGATGTGCTACGCCGCCATTCCGTGGAGTGGGATTTGGAAGCTAGTGTGCGGCGCGAAGACCGACGATGTTAGAGCGGTTGGTTTTGACGAAGGGGTTAAGCCTGGAGACTGGGTTAGCGCCCTTGAGGATGTCGGAATTGAGGTCGTGACCGAGGTCAGTCGATCTGCAGCGCAATTTGTACTGCAACAATACGTCGCGTCAGATGGTGTGATCTACCACTCTCGTCAGGACTGAATCGCTGACCAGGTGACGCAAGGAATTGATGGCTAGTCGGTCACTCAATCCAGTCATCCTGAGCGAAGCAAAGGATCTTCCCCTTCAACGTGGAAAAGCACCACGACGGATCTCGGTTCTGACCTCAAGGGAGATATCGAGCGCACGTACTGGTGATGCGACACCCTCACCGAGTACGCGGTGTAGCCGGCCGCTCCTAGGGTCACGCCTCAGCAGCCGAAGGCAATTCCCTTGTTGGGCATCCGTCACCGCGGACGGCACCCGAGCCCGATGGCAACAAGGCCACTGGGCTCGGCGGTACCAACATTCACGGGCCTTGAAGAAGTGCCCCAGCCTGCCAGCCGCCGGTAATGAACAGAGAGCGGTTTATGCCTCCGCTCACGGTAAATTCCGCGGCGACAGCCACATTTCCCCGGCCCCCGGTGACACTGGCATGAATGGACTGAGCCCGGTAAGCAACACGCCGTTCCCAGAATCAAAATCATCTGTGCGGCCGGAGTCGCTGCGAATATGTACGTTGGCGCCTTCGAAGATCACATGCGGGGGCGCGACGCCCTCGAGCGTACTTGTCGTATCCACCCTGACAAGGCCTTCGAGGTCAAACGCGGGCCTGGCTTTCAGCGCATCAAGCTGGGCCCACACCGCTGCTATCTGCGTCGTCAAATCCTCGCTGGTAAGCCCACCGAGCCCTTCGCCGAGATTAACCAGGTCGATCTGTAGCGTGGAGATGTCGGCCGCATTGGCTGAGACGCCCCTTTGTGCCCTATTGGCTGCGGCCTCTGCGGTCTCGACGGGCGCTTGTGTCGCCGTGAGAGCATTCCGCAGTGAGGAGAGGGACTCGCGTGCGAACGCCGGAGCGGTCAACGCAATGCATACGAGTGCGACAAGACCGCTGGTGAGCATCGTCGCAAAGGATGGATTCAATCGTCTTGGCATGATCTTCTCCTTTCGTTGAGCGAATGGATGTCGTGAATGAGTTGGTTGCCGGTTTGTGCCATTTATTCACCGGCCTGGTGCCAAGGAAAGGTTAAAACGTTTGGTCATCGGACGTGCTACCCACACGCGCGCTGTGCAGCAAGCAATAGAGCAAGTCAATCGCTTGCGCAGGTGCGAGCCGCAAACAGGTGTGTTGCGTGTCGTTGCCGATGAGTTGATGCACGAAGTCCGCGTGCGTCGTAGGGTAAAGGTTGTGCGCTGGGTATTGACCTGACTGTGTGCTTTCAGATTGAGCGATCCTGCGAAAGGCGTCATATGTGAGAAATCCGTGGATTTTAACGAGGTGGTTCCCACTACTTCAGCAACAATTGCAACGAACAAATAGACGTATGCCATGGCTTCTCCATCATTGCAATCTTGACGCCGTGAACCCATTACGCTATCAATAGACGCTGCACTCACTTCTTTAGACTTTTACTAAGGAAACCCGACTCATGTTGGTTCGTTTTTGGGGTACTCGCGGTTCAATACCAACCCCAGGCCCGAAGACTGCACGATACGGAGGGAATACCTCTTGTGTCGAGCTCCGTAGCGATGACGGCAATCTTTTTATCTTTGATTGTGGGACGGGTATTCGAGAACTTGGCCAATCGTTGCTGGCGGACCCCTCTCCTCCTCCGCGAATTCATATTCTCATCGGACATACCCACTGGGATCATATCCAAGGCTTTCCTTTTTTTACCCCTGTCTTTCTTCCCGGAACCGAAATCAACATTTATGCCCCCATCGGGTTCCAGCGAGGATTAGAAGACGCCATGGCCGGCCAGATGCAATATTCCTATTTTCCGGTGACGCTTGAGGATCTTGCGAGCCGCATTCACTACACGGAGCTTGAGGAGGGGTTTTTCCGCATCGGCAACTGTCTCGTTGAGACGCAATACCTCAACCATACGGCGCCGACCATCGGGTATCGTGTCACCGAAGAATCGACAAGCGTCGCGTATGTCACGGATCATGAGCCATTTTGGAAACCGTCTGGACCAGAGTTTCATCATCCTGGCGACCAGCGGCACATTGAGTTTATGCGTGATGCCGACCTCGTCATCCACGATGCCCAGTATTCTGAAGACGAATACGAGACAAAAATTGGATGGGGCCATAGTCCTCTAGGGTACGTTCGAGATATTGCGTTAGCGGCCAACGTAAAAAGACTCGCGCTCACTCATCACGATCCGACTCATGACGATACTTGGGTTGACCAAATGGAAAAGACATTTAAGCAGGAGATTACGGACAAAAATCCCGACATGGAGGTTTTTGCCGCTGCCGAACGAATGCAGATTGAAGTCCATGGAACTGTATCGCGTTCGGCGGTAAGCAGCGACTCCGCGCTCCAGCGAAGATCAATTTCGGGACAACGCATTCTCCTTCTGAGTCCGAACGACAAGGACTTTGCGATAATTGAACGCATGCTGATCGAGGACGGACTTGTTCTGATGCCTGTCAGCGATTCGGAGACCGCTCTCAGACGAGCCCATGAATTCTCGCCAAGTCTTGTCATCATGGATGCAACAATGATTCAGAATGGTTCAGGTCACGTGGCACATCAGCTCCGAGAGGTCTCCGGAAGAGCCAACCTTCCGATCATGGTGCTCACAGATACGCCCGAAATCGTTAACGCGCAACCCGCAAGCGGCGATATTAACGATTATATCGAGCGCCCCTTTAATCCTCCGATGCTGCGTTCGCGGGTTCGGGCGTGGCTTGCCCGCACAGTCGTCGACGATGCAGTCCTGGGAGAGCTGGCGACAGATGAGAGAGGGCCGACACCGGATGATCTAGATTTGGAGGCCCCAGAGCCAGAGTACACGGAAACGCTAGCCAGAACCACGCTATTTCGCCACCTTCCGCAATCTCAGCTGGAGCAATTGATCTCCAACGCCACAGAACAAATCTTTCCTCCCGGCCACCCCATCATTCGCGAAGGCGAACCAGGCAATAGCGTATTTATCATTCTATCTGGTCGTGTCCGCGTCATCGAAGCCATGGCGGACGGCGCAATTGAAATGTTCCTCGGAGAGGTTGGCGTGGGCGAAGTGTTTGGTGAAATTGGATTCCTGCGAGACACCCCACGATCCGCGACGGTCATCGCACTTGAGCGGACGCGCTGTCTCCTGCTGGGGCAAGCGGAATTTCTTGCTGTCCTCAACGCCTCCCCTGCCGTCTGTATCGCGTTGCTCCGTGTACTCGCCAGCCGCCTTGCAAATGCCGACTGGCAGCTCGCACGGTATGCCCCAGATGTCTTGACAAGTCTTCCACGACGCCGGGCATTTCACGACATGTATCAGCGAATTAGGCCAGGTGCGGAACGAAGAAAATCTAGCGTACACGTACTGCTTTTTGATGTAGAGAACCTCCGCACCATCAATGATGAGTTTGGCTACGTGGTTGGTGACGACATCCTTCGAGCAATCTCAGAAGCCCTCATAGAATCGTCGCGGGCGATTGACCTCGTGTCGCGTTACAGCGGCGATGAGTTTGCCGTTGTACTGATTGATGCGAGTGCAGAGGACGGTGGACATATTGATGCGCGAGTGAGCGAGCACCTTGCAAAGCTCGTCAGCAACCAAGTCATTCCTGTCGGAGTCCGCTACGACTATGGTCTCGCAGTCAGCGATGAGGTCCCAGAGAGCCTCGATGGCCTACTCCGCATTGCAGACGATGAGATTCAGCGGAAGAGACGTTCCCGTAGAGACGTGCCACCAATACTGCCTG
>JAJDBL010000014.1 GCA_029261375.1 Nitrospirales bacterium | reverse complement strand
CACCTCTCGTCATATATGCCGCATGAATAAAGGAGAACAGAGGTTTAACAGCGATGATATTTCCCTTGTCCTAACATTCTATGGCTACACAATTGTGCTCCAAAATTGTCGCAACCTACGTAATATATGACAGTGTTTTCTTGAAGATAACCTACCTACAACTGCGGTCACTCATTAGATGTAGAGCCTCACCGGCCTGCTCCTCAGCACGATTGCAAGTGGCAATTTTATTTTCCAGATCGAGCATTTTCTTCTCTCTGCTTTGCGCCCGCGGCTCGTTAAACAACTTGAGACCGTCTCCACTTCCTGCGCAAAAGGAATTTCCTGGGAGGTCCTTACGCTGGAAGAATCCCCTTTCGTTGTCCAGAGTGCGTTCAAGCGGTACAATCCGCCAATGATGACTGCATTGTGCAGAAAGAATCGAGCCGCCGATGACGGCACATCCTACTCGCCGTTCTCTATTGTTATAGGAGAGAAGGACACAGGTGAGGGGACCCTCACAGAAAAAGAATGTTCATACATCGTGGCTGTTGATCCGGATGTGTATGAACTAATCCTGAATGGGAGGGGCGCATTGTGAATATTGCCATCGTTGGCTGCGGCTTTATCAGTAGCGACTACGTTGCAACACTGGTGAACCATCCAAATCTACAACTCAAAGGCGTATACGATCGAATTCCCGAGCGAATGGAAAAACTCGCTCGCTACTACAAGTTGGGGCAATTCAATTCCCTAGAAGAGATACTCAGCGACCCCTCGATCCAGATAGTCATGAACCTGACCAATCCGAGAAGCCACTATGAAATCAACAAGCAATGTCTCGAGGCGGGCAAACACGTGTATTCGGAGAAGCCGCTCACCATTGAGCTAGAACACGCCCAATCCCTCGTCGATCTCGCACAAAAAAAAGGGCTCCTCTTGGCTTCGGCCCCATGCAGCATGCTCGGAGAAACTGCGCAGACTATCGGGCGAGTGCTTCGCCAAAATCGGATCGGAAAGGTCAGGGTTGTATACGCCAGCTACGAGGGCGGCATGGCCCATAGGAACAAACGCTGGGAGCGAAACATCAACCCCGTAGGCGTCACGTGGCCGGCCAAAGATGAGTTCGAGACGGGGTGCACGTTCGAGCACGCTGGGTACTATCTTAATTGGTTGGCGGCATTCTTCGGACCAGCACAACGAGTAACCTCCTTCTCATCATGCCAAATTCCCGATAAGGGAATCCCGGTGGACAAGATGGCTCCGGATTTCTCCGTCGGGATGATCGAGTACGATAACGACGTAGTAGCAAGAGTTACTCACGGCATCATTGCTCCGTTTGAGCGGTCAATCACAATTGTGGGCGACGAGGGTATCATCCGCACAGACGAAGTACTAGGGTATGCGTCGCCAGTGTTCGTCAACCCCCACGTGGATGGGATCAGGCCTCCTATGACCTGGAGACGGGTGATTCAAGGACTCACGAACCGAGCGATCGCGCTGATACCGGGTATGGTTGGTTCGGTCAACTATGACCGGGTAGAGCCGGCAAGAAAAGCTGCATTCGAGTACGGTCAGGCTAAACAGAGAGTAGACCGCTGTCGCGGCATTGCGGATATGGCTGAAGCCATTGAAACAGGTCGTCCCTGCCGATTATCCTCTGAATTGGCGCTACACGTAACTGAGCTCATGATTGCCCTACAGCACCCCGACCGTTTCCCACGCCCGTACAACCTGCAATCGACGTTCCCACCCATCGCCCCAATGCCATGGGCAGCGGACTAACGCGTGTCCGTAGACACATCCTAGTCTGACGGCCCCACGCGAACGCCCACGCACTTTTATCGACTTGGAATATACGCTCGAATCCTGAAGCCTAGAGGACCGTCATCGAGCACGAACGTTCCGATGACTGACTGTCTCAGATGCGCGCAGCACTTCGGGCGCGATCCATTGTCTCAAGAACGTCAACCGTGTCGCTAAGCGGCATGATCTTACTTTCGGTCCGTCCCTCGCGCACACACCGCATCGCTTCCTCCGCCTCGAGCCGAATGGCGTTAGTGCCTGGCGGGGCATGAGTGAAACGTCCTTTCGCCTCGACCTTCAATCGCGCATCGAGCTCAGACCTCCACGTCGAAATTAAATCGTTCACGGTGCGCGCATAAGGAATGGATCGGATAATCTTCCGGGCTCGACTCTCGGCATGCACGGCTTGAGGCACCGCTGATTGACGCACTGGTGCCTCGGGAATCTCAGATACCAACATCCACGGGGGGTTGATGAAAGAGGGACCCAAGTCAATTCGCCGCGTGCTCCCGATGATCGCGGCCTTGCCGGACAGACCCGCTCCGATACTTGCGGTAAATGTGCCGATCAGGTTCGGATACGACAAAACCAAAGACGCCGTCTCGTCCACGCCGAGAGGATGCATTTTTAGCCGAGCGACAACGTCATCCGGGCGTCCGAACAAATAGTGAGAGAGTGATATTGGATAGATTCCCAGATCTAAGAGCGCTCCGCCTTCGAGATCCGGCCGCATTGCGCGGTCATGTGGGTCGGGCCGCTTCCTAGTGCTGATCTCCGCCTGGATCAGGCCTATGTCGCCGAGCGCCCCAATGCGAACGAGCTCCCGTGTTTGTTGCAGAAGGGGATGGAAACGCATCCACATAGCTTCCATACAAAACAATGATGCTTGGCGCGAGGCGTCCACGATGTCGCGCGCCTCAGCTGCAGTGACCGCGAACGGCTTCTCGCACAGTACCGGCTTGCCCGCACCAAAGCAGGCCAGACAATCTTCGCGATGACGCGTGACTGGCGTTGCGACATAAACAATATCAACACTGTCATCTTCCAGCAGCGCCTCGCAAGAACCGTACGCCTTCGACACACCGCGGCGGCGAGCAAAGCTCTCGGCACGTTCGAGCGTACGCGATGCCACGGCATACAATTGAGCCTCGGGGGTCGTGGACAGGGTAACCGCAAATCGCTCGGCCATCCATCCAGTGCCCACAATCCCCCAACGGATTGGTTGTTGTGTTGATGGGCTAACTGACATGGGGCCCGTCACTAATCATGTTGTCGCTGCTCCGATCGTAGGATACTTTTCATCAACGGCTCCTTTCTCATTTACGTGGATGACGTGGGGTGATGTCCCGTCACCTCACCACAGGGTGGGGAGCCCTTTCAATTCCCTACTAACTTTAGCTCACAATCGTCTTCGGCTCAAATGTATAGGGAGTGTGAACATCCTGATTCCCTCAGGACACCTCTTCACGCACAGTCCACGATGTCACGTTGTCTCCAGATCTGACACAGACACAATTGTGCTCCAAAATTGTCGCAAGCGACGCAATTTGTACCATCTAGTTTCTGGAATCAACCCTACCGTTCAATACGCAATAGCGAGTGTTTGTGCGCTAGTACTAACGATACGCATGTCGTCCAAGTGTGGACGTCTCCTCTCCCATGAAAACTGGTACGTCATTTGCAATAACCATTCTTAGGTTGTCATTCCTGGCTCGACACGGAATCCAGCCTTTCCTGGATTCCCGCTTTCGCGGGAATCACGAGATGAAGAGGCGCTGAATGACTAGTACAATGAAAAACACAAAGAAGACCGTCGTCGTCATCGGGAACGGTATGGTTGGCCAACGGTTTTGCGAGAAGCTGGTCGAGTACGACCCACACACGGCCTATCGGATTGTCACGTTCTGCGAGGAACCTCGCGCTGCTTATGATCGCGTCGGGCTCACGTCCTTCTTCGCTCACCGTGATGCGGAACAGTTAATGATCGCAAAACTGGACTGGTATGCCGAACACGATGTCGAGCTACATGTTGGAGACAGAGCAAACGCCATTGACCGCGAAACACAGACTGTCCGGTCTGATAGAGGGAGAGCTATCGCCTACGATGCGGTCGTCCTCGCGACCGGGTCCTATCCCTTCGTGCCACCCGTCCCTGGCATCAACAAACAGGGTGTCTTTGTCTATCGGACGATTGAAGATCTGCAACACATCATCAGCTACGGAGCCAACGCCAAACGAGCGGCGATCATCGGTGGCGGACTCCTCGGTCTCGAAGCGGCGAAGGCCGCCTATGATCTCGGGCTCGATACCCACGTCGTCGAGTTCGCACCACGCTTGATGCCACGCCAGATTGATGATGCTGGGTCACAGATACTCGTCAGGAAAATCGAAGACCTTGGAGTATCCGTTCATCTCAACAAGGCGACTGAAGAAGTTGTTGGGAATGGTGCGGTTGATAGCTTGCGTTTCAAAGACGGCAGCACACTTGACGTCGATATGATTATTGTCTCGGCTGGCATCCGTCCACGCGACGACCTTGCTCGTGATTGCGGCATCGAGGTTGGCGAACGTGGTGGAATTGTCGTGAACGATCGTTTGGAAACATCTGATCCCACGATTTACGCCATGGGTGAAGTGGCCCTTCACGACGGGATGGTCTATGGACTCGTCGCTCCCGGCTATGAGATGGCAGACGTGGTCGCGAATAACCTCAGCGGTGGAGACGCATCATTTACCAGTGCGGACTGCTCGACAAAGCTCAAACTCATGGGCGTCGACGTCGCAAGTTTTGGGGATTACGAAGCGGGACCGGAACGCGCCAAGCCACTCACGTGGGAAGACCCGTTTGACGGCATCTACAAAAAACTGCTGTTTAATCTTGATGGGACGGCCCTCCTCGGTGGAATCCTTATCGGCGATGCCAGCGAGTACGGTGGGCTCTATCTCTGCAGCAAAAACGATGAACCATTACCATGCAAACCACATGAACTCATTCTCGGCAAGTCGGGTGGTGCCTCGGCACTTGGTGGGGTAGATGCGATGCCGGATTCGGCACAGATCTGCTCGTGCAACAATGTCACCAAAGGAACCATCCGCACAACTATCTGCGAGCAACAACTCACCGCCGTCGGTCAGGTCAAAGAGATGACGAAAGCTGGAACCGGCTGCGGTGGGTGCATGCCGCTCGTGACCGACCTTTTTAACGCCGAGATGGTAGCTGCGGGGGTCGCGGTGACCAATCATCTCTGCGAACACCTCC
>JAJDBL010000013.1 GCA_029261375.1 Nitrospirales bacterium | reverse complement strand
ACGATACTCCGCCGCGACATTGCCTCGTCGATCCATTAACACTGGAAAGGTGATACCAAAACGGTCAACGGTTGCCTGCGCGGAATTTTTGCTTTCCCCAAAATTTACTGCGACGACTTGAAACCCTTGACTCTTGTACTGTTCGAATGCCGCTTGCACATCTGGCATCTCTTTCATGCATGGATGACACCATGATGCCCAGAACATCACGAGACTCACTTTACCGCGTGTCTGATCTAAACTCACCTCTTGGTCATTCAGATCCGGCAACGTAAAGGTCGGCGCAATCTGGCCAACCCGAATTGGATCAGGGCGACCCGCCATTCCAGATAACACGATGGCACAAAGACCGATGACGGTGAGCACAAGCAATATTCGGTGAGGTATTCCGAGCATCACGAACCTCCCGAGCCTAATCCAAAGGTTTTGGATATGCCAAACATGATTCCCCAACTTGGGACAAGGTTGCTCTCGTTGACCCGTTGATATACTGGAACCTGGCCGAAGGCATAGAGTTGCGTCGTGGGATTGGGTTGCAGACGAATTCCCGGAGAGAGATTGACCCACTCCCCTCCCGTCCCATCCACATTCTGTCCAAGGAACTCATCATGTGGTTGGTAACGCGCATTCACCTGTCCACTCAGATTGAGATACGGCAGAACCTGGTATCCAAGCCCAGCGTTGAGCAAGGTGACGTCTCCAAACGCGTAGTCCCTATTGTTTTCCGTATTGACTTGCTGGGAACCGGAGAAAAATGCGTCGAGTTGATGAGGAAAAATCTGATAGGAATAAAAGACACTCGCGATACCGTCGAATGATCCTGTCCCCGGCATCAACGTGGGCTCATTGATTGCGCCGAAAGAATCTCGAAGATTGTACTCTCCAGTCGGGAGCTTCACGCCAAGTCCACCAACCAACAGATGCTTCGTCGTTGTCAGCAGGTTATATTTCCCGATGATTCGGACATCTCCAAACCCATCCGTCCCGTCGGATCTGAAAAAGGTCCCTTCCGGATTCGCTTCACCCAAACCATCGAAGTGTTCATGAATCCGCTGGTTAAAGAATGGAACCGCAAGTTGTATCGTCAGGTCCTCAGTCAAGCCGTAACTCAAATCAAACTGGGCGAGATTGTTGATGGTTTTGACTTCCCGATGGTGATTCGGCTCGATAATATCCGCCTCAAAATTCACCTTGGGGGTAAACACCTGATCGATCTGCTGTGTTCCCCGCTGCCCACGATCCATGACGACATGACGAAAGGAGAGGTCGGCGATAAAGAGGCCTTTTGGAGACAGACCTTCTTGGGTGCCGGTCACGAGGAAACAGTTCGAGCCGCCACAGCTCGTCAACCCTGGCGATGACCAGGAAAGTATGATTCCTGGAATAACGAGAAGGAATGAAAGAAGAGAGATGACGAGCTGGCCGCTCGTCATCCTCTCCTGTAAGAACTGTCTACTTCTCTTTATCAACAGTTCCAAAAAGCACCCCACCAAAGTGGACACGTGCGTTGCGCGGGTTCGGTGAACCTTCGACGAACAATGCATTCGTGATCGCCTCAGGATCTGTGTCAAACCAAATCGCAATTGTCGCAGGATTCAACTCTCCTCCCCCAGTCAAGATGATCTCAACCGGTTCCTCGCCGAACTGAGCATTGCCGTTAGATGAGACAGTCGCAACGCCGGTGACATGGAGAGACTCCCCACCTTCATTGAGAATAGTTCCTGTCTTCACCGAAATCTGCATCGCATGCCAGTTACGTAACGTTCCCCCAGCAAGTAAGGGTGCATCTGGTTCTGAGGTCCGAACCATCGAAAGATTTGCGTCAAAATCTGTCACTGTTCCAGCGACTTGGTCGATTTTCAACTTCCAGGCCCCCTGCAGAACCCAAGGCCCGGGAGGGGCAGTGTCAGTCTCTAGAATTCGCTCGCTTCCACTCGGAAATCCCGGCTGCGTAATGTGAAAGATTGAGCCTTTGAAGACCGTCGACGACTCAGAGATGTGGTCGTGATCAGCTTCTTCAGCCTCATGATCAGCCTCTTGAGCGAAGGTAGGCGAAACTCCCATCATCGAGAGAGAAGTCATGTAAAGCCCGTAGAATGCGACAATTGCTAACAAAGAAACGATGCCAAACTTCGTAAACATTTTCATTGTAGAGAGCTCCTCTTCCTAACAGTGTAAATTTAGAGAGACGCGGCATTAGGCTTATCGCTACCCACGGTAAGAGCAAAGACTCGCCCTGGAGCCAAAAACAAGACTCCAACCGCTGACAATCTGGATAAAACTACGTGCTTTTAGAGAAGAGTGGGTGGTGCGCGTGAGCGGAAGTTCTGAGGAATGTCACGGAGAAGCAGGAGAGTGGTATCTGCGTCCGCTGCGGTGATAACGGGAAGGGAAATCGGGGAAGCGTTACCGTCTTGCCCTACGAAGGAAGACGCCGCACACATCCAAATACACTCAAGAGTAGAATGTACTGCTGCATGGTCGGTCTCGCCATGATGAGCATGGCCTGCAACGGCGATAGGACTGGCTACAGTAAGAGCGAAGACCAGGACGGCAAGCAACTTTGCCACTGGCTTAATGAAGAGAGGACGTAACATGCTCCCCAATAATATAGTCAAAAATCCGTCAGATCAAGTATGACACTTCACAGATCCTCATTGCAGATTGCAACGGTTTCTCGGATCGGGAGCGTGGCGCATGCGCCCCGGCCCTTCCGTTACCACTTACGTTGTCGGCTCTTCCTCAGTTTTCTGGGAGGGCAAACAATCCTCTCGCTACTGCTGTC
>JAJDBL010000012.1 GCA_029261375.1 Nitrospirales bacterium | reverse complement strand
AGCCAGTTTGGCCCATACCGGCCACGATATTGTCCTGATGAGTGGGGATGTGCACTTTGGACGAATTGCCAGCACTCCACTGGGCATGAATGGGGCACGACTGATCGAGGTGATTGCTTCACCGTTGTCGAACTTGACCGGTCTCAACGGTATTGCTACCGCAAAACCTAAGACCAAACCGGTCAAATTTCCTGACAATGATTCCGCACAGGCCAATGGGTGGAAACCTCAGAACGTAGAGTATTGCGGTCAAGCCTATTCCGTGAAAACCACAAAAGGATTTATTTTCTCCTCCTATCCCAGAACTCGTACCAAGGAGCATTTTATGACGGTGAGTTTTAGTCGCCTCAAAACCGGAGGGTTAAAAATGTGGGTGGAAGCTTGGCGCGTCAGAGAACGTAGCGGGGCTAAACAATTACCCGTTCAAGATTTTGCGAAAGCATTTAAAACGAAATTGCGATAACTGCATTCCGGTTCATGCCTCAGTGGGGTTTTGCCACGTGGCCGCGAAAGAAACCAGGCAGATGCAATGTATTCGTTTAATAAGGGGAACGATGGTGCCGGAGACGAGGCTCGAACTCGTACGGGCGTTACCACCCATGGGATTTTAAGTCCCAGGCGTCTGCCAATTCCGCCACTCCGGCACTCGAGGATTTGTGAATGAGAACATACACCGGGGGCAATGTTTGGGCAAGTTGAAGCCGTAGTAGGATGTTGAAAAAGGCCGCCAGCAGCGTTCTCGCTTCACGATGAGACTCAACGTACAGTAGTACGCTTCGCCTCCTCGTTTGCTGCGGCCTTGCTGGACGACCATTTTGAACATCCTATCGAAACGAATCAAGATCAAAGACGCTGAGGTGTTCCTTCACGCTCTGCAAGGTGATTGAGGGAAAGGTGAGCTACGTGACTATCAGGTCGATGGAGTCGATGGCGTTGTATTTGTAGCCTCCTGGATTCCAGATGGCTTCTCTTGGTTGGGTTTCGCCCGTTCTGCTTGTTGCTTTGGACATGACGGTGAGTTTCCCTGTCGTTTTTGGGACTATGGTGTGCGACCAGATGTTCCAGGCGTAGTTTCCATCTGCCTGCCGAAGCGCAGCTTTTTTACAGGTTCTTCCATCATCAATTGAGATCTCTACTGTTCGGATGCCGTTTCCGGCATCGAAAGCGACTCCCCTCATTTCGATTGGCCGTCCTGGGGGACCGGTGTATCGGTTGTTTGGTGATGTGATGACAGATTTTACGTTATTGTAGCTGACAGGGATGGTTGTTCTCGGTTGTTCGTATGGATCAATGGGGTGTGTTGGAACTCGGTATCCTTTGGACATCCAGAAGCCATCAAAGTCGTTTGATAACACGGTGATACTTTCCAGCCATTTGACCCAGTAGGTTCCGTACCAGCCGGGTGCGGCTAGTCTTACCGGGTATCCATTCCAGTAGGGGAGCGGCTGCCCGTTCATGGCATAGGCGATGATCAGGGTTTCGTCTAGCGCTTGATCTGCGCCGACCCTAAAGCTCTTTTCGACATGCGGGGTTTTCTCAATGATGGGTCGGTCAGCACCTTTGAAGACGACATCACGTGCGTTGGCTTGGATGCCGGCTTTTGCCAGGAGATCTTTTACCCTCACGCCTGTCCAGGTGGCACATCCCATAAACCCGTGTGTCAGATTCCAGCCCGGAATCACCGGTGGATTAAAAAAGGCCATGCTGTTTCCTGAACACTGGATGACGGCAGTCACGGTCACTGGCTCGAATTGTGTTTTGAGGTCCTTCAGCGTCAATTCGAGTGGCTGTGTTACAACACCTTGGATTCGGAGGCGATACGACTCGGCATCTTCGTTTGGGGTCAGCGCAAGCCGTGAACGGACGAACAGGGCGTCGTTGGCAGTGAGCGATGTTGTCAGCTGATGGAGTGGCGTTTCTAGGTTGTAAGGCCGTGAGGTAATTTGGATTAAGGGCTGCTTCTCGTCCACCTGAAGCAACGGCCGTGAACCGTAATGCCGACGCACGACATCGTAGACTGATGCCTCTGCGGCGGTTGGGCTGAATAGCTTCTCTAGGAGTGCGAGGCCTGCGCTCGTGCCTGAGAGGCTCTTGAGCGCCGCAGAGGAGAGAAGTCCTTGGAGCAGCTCTCTTTTATTGATAGGGGTGTTTGGCATATTGGCAGTCGCACGCGTTATCGGAGATTCAACACATCTAATCCGAGTTTCTGAAACATTCGTTGGAATTTTGGGGTCAGTGTTGTCTCGGTTCCACCGATCCCTCTCAGGCTGATCATAAATCCGAATTCGTTGTCAGCTCCGGATGACGTTCCAAGGCGTTCGGGTCGTTGGAGGAAGAAAAATCCAGCGCCCCAGCAATTACAGGGGTTAGTGTAGAACAGCCCGTAATCCACTTCCGGGAAGTACGGGGTTCCAGAGGTTGGATCCGCATCGTAGTACGCCTTCGCGACCGCTCGGAACCCGAAGGGGAGGGTTGCGCCGCCTTCGAACGTGGTGAAGTTAATGTTTTCGTCTTGGCGGAACGTGGTGTTGAACGAGACCGAGTTGAAGAGGTCGCCACGAATAGGGACGTCCCCTGCGCGGGTAAAACGCTGTCCAACGGTGAGGTACCACGATTCGTTGGAAAACAGTCCTAGGTCCGTTTCAAACACAGAGCTTGTGCCGGTTTTCGGATCGATGAATGCATCGAAATCCAGCTCTAGGATTTTCGGTATGTTGATTGTGCCCTCAAGGCGCACATCTGAGAATGTTCGTGTTTCAAGAGTTTCCGGCCGGCCGAGGACTGTTCGCGCCGTTGTTCGTGCGCCGGGATTCATCTGGACCGATTGTGTCGCGGTGAAGGAGAGCAGGTCGATATGCTGCACTTTTTTTCCTTTCCGCTTGGTCGTCGAGATGCGGTTACCAATTGAGTATGTCACCAGGTTCTTCTGGAAGACAAAGTCCAGGTCATCGAATTGCGGGAGGTCGTTTTGATCGACGCTTGGAAGATACTCATAGGTCACCGATGGTGTGAACCGGTGTGTGATAGAACGGCCCTTCCAGGGTCGAAACCGGCGAGACGCGGTGGCCTCTGCCTCAACACTCAGATACGGGATGGTGCGATCCGTCCAATCCCCCGAGCTTTCCCCTCGGCTATATATGGTTTCTCGCACCCCGACTTGCGGCGTCAATGAAATCCCATCGGCGAGTTGAAATGTCGACCAGAGCTTGGGAAATAGGTCTGTTCTGCGGGCATCAATCCCGGATCGTTGGATCGCGTCACCATCCACAAAAAATGGCAACATTCCATCTTGTCGGTGAATATTGGTGAAACTGGATTCCAAGCCGAGATACAGAGGAAGAGACGGAAGTTGGTAGGGGTGAAGGCGGTACCCGAGTTCCGGAAGAAATTGTGAGGTGGGATCGTCGGCGTTCGCGAGATCTTGACTGAATCGTCCAAGCAGGTACGCGGATCCGTGGTCCCAACGCTGGGATGCAAACGCGCGGGATTCTTTCACCCGTTGCACACGCTCGTCGACGTCGCTGCTGATCTCCCGCAGGTTATCGCGTTTGTTGACGTAATCGATATCGACCACTGCCTGAAGATCTTTCGTGAACTGGGTTTTGTGTTGCATTTGCACGTCGACCCGAGTTTTGTTGTTTTTTTTGTCTTCAAGGAAGTTGGTCCGAAATTCGCCCTGCGTATTTTTGCTGAGCTTATAGCGATACTCCAGTTCAGCTCCAGTGCCTTGGCTGCCTTGGTGATCCAGAATCACCGTCGCGTCTTGATGTGGGCTGATTGCCCAAAAGACACCCTGTCGAATTTTGAATCCATCATCCGAATTAAATCCCGGGAGTGGCATGAGCATGCCGGTCTGGCGTTCTTTTTTTCCCGGAAGAATCACGATCGGTAGATACATCACAGGTACTTCCATAAGGCAGAATTGCGCGCCCTTCGCGACAAGGTAGCCTTCGGTGTCCAACTTGAATTCGCGGGCTTTGAATTGCCATGGAGTCCGCATCCCCTCCTGAATCATACAGGCGGTGTAGCTGCCTTCTTCAATGCGGTAATGCGTCTCGTCGATGCGCTCGATGACCTCTCCGGTCAAATATTGGTGCGATTCTTGGATCAGGATCGTTCCATGAAAGACGACACCCGCTTTGCTCTTCATGCTGAGTTCCATGCGGTCGGCGTTCATCGTCTGGGTTCCATCATTGTAGATGACGTGCCCTTTCGCTTCCATGAGTCCTTCTTTCATATCCAATGTCACGTGGTCTGCGGTGAGATGTTGTGTGCCGCGCACGATGTCAACGTTGCCATCCGCGATGTATGTATCTTTCGTGCGCGAATATTCGACACGGTCTGCGTGGAGATCGATGGGTTGCTCTTGATTCACAACGTCTGTCGCGGCGAGAGCCTGTGAGCATGGGATTGCGAGTGCCAGCATGATGACCATCGCGAGAGAGGTGAGACACGCGCGGAGTATGTGTTTAGCCACGGATCGGAGAATATGTGGCGCCTTGGACATGGGCCTTAACCTCTCCGACCAGCAGCAGTGAGCCGGTCACGCAGATCGTGTCTTCTGGGGTGGCACCGCGGAGGGCTTCCTGCATCGCCTCTTCCGCCGAGGCAGCCGTGATCACGGTCATTGGGGTCACTGGGAGGTGATCGACCAATGCTGCGGGCGATGCAGAAGACTTATGTGTTGATCGTGTCAGTATGACGGTGTCTGCCAGTGGCACAAGTGGTATGAAGAATGAGCCTGGGTCTTTATCGTTCTGCATTCCCATGACGAGAATAAGTTTTCCAGTGTTTGCGTGACGGTGTTTGACGAGGAACGCTGCAAGGTATCCCGCAGCAGCAGGGTTGTGTGCCCCATCAAGTAACACTGTCGGATGTCTCGCGATGCATTCTAAACGTCCGGGCCATGCAACGAAACGCAGCCCTGCTCGCGCCTGTTCCTCGGCAATCGGGATGTTGTGGTTGGCTAGACATTCTACCGCAGCAAGCGCACAGGCAGCATTCTCAATTTGGTGTTGTCCCTGGAGCGCACACTGTAGCGCCGGATACAACCTTTCCCAACCTTGATAGTCGAAGTAGCCGTCTTCGGAAACGCGAGCGTTGAAGTCGACGCCGAGTTGAAACAAGGGCGAGTCTTCCTCCGTGCAGCGACGCCGGATCACCTCCATCGCTTGGGGCGAGGCATTGCCTACTATCGTGGGTGCGTGAGGTCGGATAATCCCGCATTTTTCGTGAGCTATTTCAGCAATGGTCTTGCCCAGGTACTCCTGGTGGTCGGCTTCGATATTCGTAATGATGGTCACCAGGGAGTTGACGACGTTCGTAGCATCAAAGCGACCACCCATTCCGACCTCGATGACGGCGATTTCAGTATGGATATCCGCGAAGTGGCGGAATGCAATCGCCGTGGCAAACTCGAAAAATGTCGGATGAATCGATGGTGGGCAGGCGGCGGTGATAGTTTCGATGAGAGCTTCCACCTGTTGGTGTGTGATAGGTCCAATAGGTGTTCGAATCCGCTCGGCGAAGTCGATGAGATGAGGGGAAGTATACAGACCGGGCCGGTGCCCAGCAGTGTTCAGGATCGACGCCAGGATGGCTGCCGTTGAACCTTTCCCATTGGTTCCCGCAATGTGAACAGCTTTGAATTGGCGGTGTGGATTCCCGATGGATTCCAGCAGAGCGGTGATGGCGTCCAGAC
Source organism: Nitrospirales bacterium (assembly GCA_029261375.1). GTDB lineage: Bacteria > Nitrospirota > Nitrospiria > Nitrospirales > UBA2166 > UBA2166. Next base: position 1,701 of record JAJDBL010000012.1, on the reverse strand, counting down.
CGAGCTTGATTCCAAAGCGTTCGCGTTCAAAGAGTGCGGCAATTGCTGATTGATATGACATTAGGACAGGATGTTCAACAAGGCCGTTCAGCGAGGCCGTAGTGAGCGAGGAGGCGAATCGTACTACTGTACGTTGAGCCGATAGAGTGAAGCGAGAACGAAGCTGACGGACTTTTTCAACATCCTGGAGAGGTTAAAAAAACTCGAGAAGAGATGTGAGAGTCCTCTTCATGACACGGCGCGGAACGACCATATCAATCATGCCGTGTTCCAGAAGAAATTCAGCACGTTGGAATCCCTTGGGAAGCCGTTGCTTAATGGTCTGCTCGATCACTCGTGGCCCGGCAAATCCTATCAAGGCTTTGGGCTCCGCGATGATGACATCTCCGAGCATGGCAAAACTGGCCGTGACTCCGCCAAAGGTTGGATCAGTAAGAACGGATATAAATGGGACGCCAGCCTGATTGAGCCTTCCAATCGCAGCGGATGTTTTTGCCATTTGCATGAGGGAGAAAATGCCTTCCTGCATTCTTGCGCCACCAGAGGTGGAGACAATGATGAGGGGGGTTTGAGATGAATGGGAAGCCTCAGCAGCGACCGTAATTTTTTCTCCGACCACCGTGCCCATGCTTCCTCCCATAAAGGAGAAGTCGAAGATGGCCATGTTCACCGGATGACCGCTTATATGACCAGTTCCGATCGCGATCGCGTCCTTCCGTCCAGTTTTTTCCTGCGAACGTATCAGACGGTCTGTGTAGGGCTCGGTGTCTTGAAAACCCAAAATGTCCTTCGGTTCGAGACCCGCTTCCCATTCGGTGAAACGTCCGTCATCAAGGAGCAACATAATACGTTCATCCACTGAGATTGGAAAATGATACTCGCATTTCGGACAGAGTTTGCCGTTTCGTTCGAACTCTTTTCGAAAGATCATTTCGCGACAGACCGGACATTTCAGCCAGAGCCCTTCGGAAATCTTTGGCCCCGCATCAGTATCCTCAGAATCCCGTTGTTTCTTAAACCACGCCATGTGATGGAAGCTCTCTCGTCAGTACCCGGACTGGTTCTTCTTGGCGCGCTCCTCAGCGCTGAGGCGATCAAATCCATCATTCGTGTGCTTACGGACTTCATCGGGGTTTGGCGAGCGAGTAGTGTTGCAGCTAGCAAGGGACATAGAGAACAGGCCAACGATGCAGCCAATTACGATTGTGGTGGCGAGTCGGGGTCGTGGGTGTCTTGCATCCATTGTGCAAACTCCTTCTGTATCGTTGTTGGCTGTCCGCCTGAGTATTGTGGCGTATTGGATGTGGGCGTTGATGTGGGCGCCGGCGATTCAAGCTGATCTAATCGACGCATGACATCTGCGCGCAGGGTCAGAATCTCTTGCGGCAGCTCCTCGTGGACACGCTGATATAGCACCGTCATATAGCCGCAAAAGGCGGTGACAGCGAGCAAAATCCCAAGCAGGGCGATGTTGTTACCTATCCAGGTCGTGATTCCTAACAGAAATGGGGAAAACAGATACCAGAGGATAATCAGAGAGCATGCAGCGAGTATCCAGGTGAGCGCTGGGCCAAGCTTGCCTAACTTACTAAGGCCGAATGTAGGACGTGATCCCGACATCTTACTGTCCATTGACATGGGCGCAGACATCGTTGTGTCTGTGGCTGAGGAAAGGGGTAACTCTTGAGAGGCATCGCTTGC
>JAJDBL010000011.1 GCA_029261375.1 Nitrospirales bacterium | reverse complement strand
CCGCCGCCATCCAGACTCTTAAAGAGGCCATTGCCAATGGTGCCGTTGTAGAGTGTGGTGGGTGTAGCCGGATCGATGGCCAAGCTCTGGGACGTTGATTCGGGAAGATCTGTCGAGCGCGTCCACGTGGCGCCGCCATCTATGCTCTTGAATATGCCACCTTTCTCGCTGGGCCCTCTGCCCCGGTCGGTTCCAGCGTAGATTGTGGTTGGCGTGACCGGGTCAATCGCAAGGGTCGTGATACGACGATTTGTCAGGCCGGTCGAGCGTTCGCTCCATGTGTCGCCTCCATCCGTGCTCTTCAGGATGCCGTCGCCATAGGTTCCAGCATACACCGTGGCCGGTGTTGTTGGGTCTACGACGAGGGCGTTTACCTGGAGAGTCGAGGCTCCTACCGGCACAGTAATGAACAAGAACATGAGCAATGAAAACAGACTGATACACGTGTACATTCTAGAATGACGATCCATACGTCTTTCCTTTCATCGTAGATAGTTAAAACAGATTAGTCGTACGTGCGTACCGAAGTATTCGCTCCCTCAGTAGTTCTCGGGTTTGCACTATCATCGTCGATATCGAAAACGATGATAGTCCTGGCGAGTGTATTTGATAACAAGCCTCTAAATGTTGAACGAATCCTAAGCCCTGTAGTGCATATACGTACGTCTAGTCTTTGACCACGCGCATTGTAGTTGTTGGGTCAGCGTATGCCAATAAAGAAAGGGGCACAACGTCGGAACGAAAGAGGCACAACCCATTCCGTACGTCGAGCGTTGGGGGATACGTGACTAGATCAGCGAGGAGGGGAGAGGCGGCCGTCGCCTGTGATCTTTCTCATCCTCGGTGCTGTGTCACCTGACGTCTAAGGAAATCGTTCGTACACTTTGCTCTCCGACGTAGTCTTCGATGCGGACACGCACGGTATATCGTCCCGATGGAACGTTCGCATCTTGAATTTGAATCCCACTCTCTGAGGCAAAAGGTTTGACACGCTTGGTGATGTTGATCGGGATAAATTTGAGGATGTGGACTTCTAATGACTCAATATCCACCGGAGATTCACGCGGGGTAAAGTTGATGAGGATTTTGACTGGGGTGTCATGCGATTCCCCCTCAACGGGTTGAATGACGTCGATGATTGGGCCGGTGTCGGGGATAGCATTCCCACTGCCAAACGGGGCCCCTCCTCGGGTTTCAGGCTTATCCATGCCCCGGGTCCGATGCTCATCCATGTCCTGGGTTAGAGGTTGATCCATGACTGCCGCTTCATCGGGAGTGATCAGCCAAAACTCGCTTGCAGCAGGATCCCCCGCTGCGGTTGCATGCACGGTACACAGGGTGCAGATGAGAGCCACCACGCACCACGTCACGCATCTACCGTTCTTTGGTCGGTATGTAGCGTATCCCGTCATCCCGTGTCCTCCTCTTCACCATCCTTGTCCACAATACTGAGGACCGGCAAGTGTAAAGTTCGTTGTCCCGCCATCTCCCGTCCGAACGTGATTCTGGCATCGCCATGTAGATCACGCTAGAACAGATATGGTTTGCTCCGACCTTTTTTCCTGTTGCCTTGTCAGGAGCCCGATACGATGTCCAGAGTGTAGGTACCTTCCCCAGTAGCAGGCTCAACCATCAGCGTCCACGTGCTGTCTTCTGGCATCTCTTCCAACACGAACATGCACTGCTCCGACGTCTCAGTTGCCTCACATACGCCCTCGATCTCAGTCTCATCGGTATCAAAGAGACGGACACCAAAATCGGCCTGATCACTATGCGTCAGCGTGACCTCCCAGGTTTGGGGTTGGGTGGCTGGAAGGCGATATATATCGATATCTCCCGTCGAGATTGAACCGGGTATGGTGAAGCACGTCCCTGGTTTTACCGCCCCGTTTTGTAGCTGCTGCGCATCGTCGGGGGTGTCATTTGGCTCCTTCTCAGGACGCCGCGCATCCTTGAGACAATCACGGCCACCCAGCATGTGCGCGGCGACATTATTCAGGCTCGTGAGCTCCGCGACGGCTCCATCGGTATTGACATCGATGATGGCAAACTTTCCACCGATAGAGTCAAGCTCAGACTGTTTCACCTTTACCGAGGTTGTTGCTCCTGGAGATAGCTTCTCCGGTTCCACCATCGCGGTTTCCAGTACGGTGTCTCCAGCATCGAGAATCGCATCGTCTGAGAGCCATAGGGTTACGGGAAGCGGATCACTGGGCGCTGCAGTTCCATTGTTGGTAATGGCGAGCTTGAGCGTCACCTTGTCACCTGCAGTCTTGATTTGATGTTTCAGTTTCGTCGGTGTACTTGAGAAATCCGGCAGTTCAGGAACGCTCTCACCATCGGTCGTCACGGCGCGAACTTCGCTGCTGGCTGCTGCAATCGATGCTGCACTCGAAAAGTCCGTGCTCTCGACAACTAAAACCGCCGCAGTTTCAAACACCTCTACAGTGGTTTCCGTCACGTCCGCCACATCCAACGTACCCTCTTCGATCGCGGCAGAAACGGATCCACTCGCAATGGTGGTGGCAGCGTCCAAGTCCTTGACGACGGTCTGTGTTCTTGACGTCAATACGGTCACGCCGCTGAGATCGATACTGATGCCGTTTGCCGTCCCAAACACGATGGGCCGCAACAGACTTCCGACCGAAACATTCAGCAGGCCGGCACAGGAATATTCTCCTCGTGAATTTGTCCGCCCACCACATACGACGGCTTGAGGCGGTGTCTGGGCGATTGCGTCACCGGAGCGCGCGCGGATCGCGCTCCCGGAGGTCGGGAGCTTCGATAAATCAACCACTTCAAAGTCGAAATCCGCCGCCGGTCCTCCTCCGAGCGAATCCGGAAAGACCGCACGACCGCTAATGTCGGGATGGTCTATGGCAAGGCCTAAGACGGGAGGGAGTCCACCCACAAGATCTTCGACCACAGTCCCATCGAGGTTTGCCCGTCGAATATGATCCCCTTTGCTGAAGTATATTTTCCCGTCAACCTTATCCAGCGCGATGGTGTCCGCGCTTCCAGTCAAGAGCTCTTCAAATGCGCTTCCATCGAGGTTTGCCCTCCAAATGTTGCCCAGCTCAATCCAGTAGATTTTCCCGCCTGCTCCATCCACAGCGATCACGCTTGGAGATCCGGTTAAGAGTGATTCAATCGCACTCCCGTCGAGGTTTGCCCGGAAAATGGTGCCGCCTTCGATCCAATAGATTTTCCCAATTGTCCCATCCACGGCAATACTAGTAGGGGCTCCAGTCAAGAGGGCTGTCCCCGTGCTGGCATCAAGGCTCGCCTGGAAAATGCTGCCGTTCTCAATCCAATACTTTGTCCGAGCTACTTCATTAAGGGAAAGAGCACTCACAGATCCCGTCACAAGTTGTTCGATCGCACTCCCATCGAGATTCGCCCGAAAAATGCTGCCCATCTCAATCCAATACATTTTCCTGCCTGTCGTATCGATGGCAATCGTGTTGGGGGATCCCGTCAAGAGTACTTCAACGTCGCTGCCATCGAGGTTCGCTCGTGTGATATTGCCTGTTTGGTCTTCGGTCCAATATATTTTCGACTGCGCTTCAGCGACCCCCGCGCCAACCGATGACAGAATGACAACGATCGCTACCCCGATAAATTGACGGATTCGTGTTCCCATCCGGATCCCTCCTTCTCATTCCTACGACAGAATCATTGTCTTCTTCTAAACCGCTCAGTGGGTATTGTCAATTTAGCGCACGTGACACCCGACAGAGCTGTTTGGCGAGGCAGGTGTAGGATTGCTTAGCCGCGGGTCACTGGTACACCGGTGACCCGCGGTCGGCGTTCTTTCTTGACCGTCTTCCGGCAGGCAGGAGGCGCCTAGCGCGAAGGTCTCGAGCGTTTTCGGCACGAGCGATGTGCGTCTCGATCGCCCGAGAATTCTTGCTGTAAATTCGGCTATGGCGCCTCCTCTATAGCTTGGCTCGCTTGATTGTTGGATTCGTCGCTCTCACTGACCTGATTGTCCGAGTCTACCGCTACGACTACGACTTGGCCGAGGGTCTCCGGAAGACCGATGACTTTGAATCGGCGTTCCTTCTTGATCGTCTGCTGGCATTTCCCCGCCGCCAGCGTGTCCAGTGAAAAGGTCTGGAGTGGCGTCGCGGCTGCGTTCACACTTCCATCGTCGGAAAGGAACATGGCAACGTCAAAGGGGCTCTGTGCCGGGGCAGAGCCGTTGTTGCAGACCTCAATCTTCACCACGAGCTGGTTGCCCGCGTCCTTCACCTTCCGTTTCACTTTGGTAATGCTGACGACGAGATCGGCCGCGATGGGCTGGCTCGCCTGATTATTGGTTTCATCGCTCTCACTGACCTGATCCTCCACATCGACCTTCACGACCACCACAAGGC
>JAJDBL010000010.1 GCA_029261375.1 Nitrospirales bacterium | reverse complement strand
GACATCATCGATCTTTGGACGCAGGGTTTCCAGAAGCTTCCGATCTCCAGCACGCATCTCGGACCGCACGTCGGCAAGGTGCTTCTGATTCTCCTCAGTTTTTCCGATCACACTAGGCAATTCCTTCTCACGAACCGTGTCAAGGCTCACACGAAGCTCGGCCACCAATGATCGCACTTCAATGAGTTCGGCACGCAACACTGCACTCGTTTCCTCGATTGCGGATCTCGTGTCCTGCGCCAAAGCGGTGTGTGAGTCAGCAAGTTCCTTATGCTGGGCATCGAGCTGCTCACGAAGCTCCTGCACATCTCGACGGAGTTGCTCCCGGGTTTCCTCGGACTGCTTCTCTAATGCGTCTTGCCGCTGTGCGGTGCCCTGTCGGTCACGCTCCATAGCCTGTTGAAGCTTGACCAGATCTGGCTGGGCAGCGCAGCCGCCCATGAACACTGACCCGGCAACAAGACAGGAAAAAAGGAGTCGAGGATTGTTCATTTAACATGTCTGGCCGCTCGACCAGGCAACCCAACGAGGTAAATGCGTATCACCGGCTGATCGCCAACGCGCCCACAGAAAGCGTGAGTACGGAAGGATGGTCTCTGTCAGGAATCACCGCAGTACAAGTTGCGCACGGCGGTTCTTAGAATGGCAACCTTCCGTTTGTTTCAGGCATGATGGCTGCTCTTTTCCATAACTGATCACCGAGATTCGTTCTTCCCCGATGCCCTGCTTCATGAAAAAGCGTTTAATCCACTGTGCACGCTTTTCTCCGAGGACCATGTTGTATTCCCTGCTTCCTCGTATATCGCAATGTCCAAGCACGGAGACTTCGGTCTCCGGATTGGCTCGCAGCCAGTTGGCTTGTCCCCTCAAGCGCTGCAGCATCTGATCCTGTGGGATCCGTCGGTCGAAATCAAAGTACACATCCTTAAACACCGGAAGTGTTTTCGTGACAACGATTTCTGAGTCCCTCTCTAGCCCTTGTTGGCGATCACGTTCCGTTACCGACGTGGGATGCGCATCGTCCTCAACTATAATCAGTGACTCGGGCACCCGCTCGTCTTCGAGTCGCGTCACCGGTGCCTTCCCCATCATGGAATCACTGCCAACATCTTGGACATCGTCATATGAATAGTCATCGCCAAGAGCCCGTTGCGCCTCCTGGTCTTGTTGGACGCCACTCGCCTGAGGATCACCTCCATCCTGACCGGTGACAGCAGGTTTCGACGAACAGCCAAGGGCCCCGACCATCAACCAGACCACTAAGACCTTCCAAATCATTCACAACTCCATTTCATGCTTTTACTTGTAGCGACACACAACGACGGCTCAATCGACCTTCGAGCACGCACCAGACGCCACGACCGGATGCGTCGGTTATTACCTCAGTCCCAGGTGTGCTCGTCGATTTTTCTGGTGACAGGATGCGTCAGTGTCTAAACACGTCAGTCGCTCCTTGCCAAAACTGATCAGAGACACCTGATCTTCTGTGACACCTAAATCGAGGAGAAAGCTTTTCACCGAGCGAGCACGTTTTTCGCCAAGAACCATATTATATTCTCGACTCCCACGCACATCACAGTGTCCCTCAATGACCACCTCTGCATTCGGATGTGCCTTCAACCACTGTGCATGATCAGACAACCGATCCTGCATTGGCTTCGGAATGGCCCACCGATCGTAGTCAAAATACACGTCTTCAAAAGGCGCTTGGACGAAAAATGTCTCCGTCGCCGCTGAGGCTATCGCGGGCACTTCAGCGTTCGCAACCTCGTCACTCATTCGCACTAACACGTTGGGTTGAGCCTGAGCAACGATCAGAGACTCTGAAACATGCTCCGGCTCTGACCCGGAAATACCGGAACCAAAAGACTTCGACCCCTTCGAACCCCGCGTTCCACCCAGGGAACGCAAACCGGTTGACCCATCACTACCAACACCGGCGTCTCCTCCCGTTGAAGGCGAATGAGGTGTGATTACGATCGTTTCACCCTCTCGCGATGACAATCCACTGGCCTCCAGAGGCAAGCCCGATCCAGCAATCTGCGATCCAAGAGAAGAACTCGTAATGTTTCCTCTTTCTGCATCTCCAACAAGAAAGTTAGTCGCTCTTCCCTGTGCTCCATGCGGTGATGAAGCTTGCATCCCGTTTTCCTCAAAACCTGGAACAGATATCATTCCAGGTGTCGAACCCTGGACACCTCCTGCTGCGTCCGCTGAGTGTATAAAAATTCGTTCATCAGCGGCCCCGTGTCCGCCAGGTACGAGTCGTCCTGATTCGATCGCCAATGACGTTCCACCTAAGCCACCAGTAGCACCGCCACCGTCCCGTTCCATGATTTCGAACTCCGTTTCGTGAATCTGCCCGTCCACGCCAACATGCCCTGAACCAGGATCGCCATACCCGAGCGCCTCGGTGTATCCTAACGCCCTCGTGCCATCCGCCGACATCATCTGCGCAGGGGAAGACCCGGACGCCATGTGGTCACTTCCGCTACCTGTGGATGAGCCACCCACGAGCGCATCAGGAGAACCTGTTCTGAGCGGTTTCTTCGAGCACCCTGCTACCCCAAATATTATACTCAGCACCAGCACGCAAACACTGAGTTCAACCATTTTTCGTACACTATGCGTATTCATAAGCACACTCCTTCATTTATGTGAGCGAGATTTTCGTATCGGCAACTGTTCATCAACAACCAAATATCAAAGTACGTTACTCAGTTCCATGGAGACCAGGTTGGGCTCGAAGCGCGGGAGTTACCGGAGGTTAATCGCTCTAACCCCACTCCGTCATAGTGCACGGTGTAGATATCACTTCGTCCACGTGAGGCAGAACTGAACACAATATGACGCCCATCAGGCGACCACGAAGGGGATTCGTGATCACCTGCCGCATCCGTCACTTGTATCGGCTGGCGGCCATCCGGCGAGACACGGCATATCTTCAGCACCCCCTTTGTATTCCGACAGGTATAGGCAATCCAACGGCCGTCTGGGGACCACGCTGGCGCCGTATTGTATCCCCCTTCAAAGGTCAAACGTCGAACGTTCGACCCATCAGCATCCATCACATATATTTGTAATGACCCTCCTCGATCAGAGGAGAATGCAATTTCAGCACCAGATGGCGCCCACGTTGGTGAGAAATCACTGGCAGGACTGAACGTCAGTTGCCGCAGGCGCGTGCCATCACCTGCGTGGACGGTGTAGATTTCAGAATCCCCATCGAAACTGGAGGCAAACGCTAGCGTGTTGCTATCCGGGGACCAGTCGGGGGTAATATTCGCCCCTTCAAACGCGACGAGGTTGCGGACCTGTCCAGATGTCAGGTCCATGACATAGATATCTGGGTTTTCATCTTGGTAGGACGTGTAGGCAAGAAACTTCTTTCCAGGAGAACAATCAGGAAAGAGATTAAGGGTCCTGCTCTTAGTAATGGCACGTGGGCGGTATCCATCATAGTCCATGACATATAGCTGCTTCCCATGGTCATCTTCGGCAACGAACGCGATTTGCGTCCCAGCAATACCCGTTTGACCGGTATAGCGTTGGATGATCATATTGGCTAAACGATGAATCATCGCACGAACCACCGTCTCGCTTCCAGTGTATACTTTCCGCAACACTTTTCGGCCTGCTTCACCTTCGTACAAGCGCGCGTCCAGAACGAATTCTTGACCACGACGCTCGAGGACGCCCCAAATCGACACGTGCACCCCGCTTCCCGACACACGTTGAATGAACGCAGACTTCGGGCTTGCGCCGTCAAGCTCTTCGACCCCATTAACCTTCTCAATCCGAAAAAGCTGTGACCGTTCGAGATCAGCCCTCAGCACGTCAGCGGGAGAGAATCCAAGCGATCCGGACGACTGCTTGGTTTGGAACGGAAATACGACGACGGGGATACGCTCGAACGCAGAACGGGATGTCTCGATGAAGAGATCTGCAGCGCGTGATTCAGGCGTAACCATAACCAGACAAAGTCCCATCAATGTCAGAAGATAAAGAATCGCTGCTCGCTTTGGATGCGCATGAGAGTTTCCGTTCACAACACCACGTCGATCCACAGCTTACGAGGCGTTCACTTTGGAGAAATCCATCACGACGTCGAGAAATTCTCTTTGAATATCAGCCGGAAAGCGAGGCAGCCGGTCCAATTGTTTCACCGCTCGTAGCGCGGCACGATCGAACACCTGATTTCCAGACGTTTTCGCAATATCGACGCGTGAGGCTTTGCCGTCTGCATAGATTCGAAAACTAACGACCACCCGCAACTCCTTCACATTATCGCCCTGCCAATACCAGTTGCGATTGATGACCATTTTCACTCGAGCCGCATACTCGGCAAATGCGCGTTTCCAACTCGAGTCCTTCTCGATCGTCGAATGGCCCTCAGATGACTGAGAATCTGCAGATACCCCGTTTTCTGGAACGATCCGCGAGGCAAGTGAATCTGTCCTTTCACGAATCACCCTCAACTCGGAGTGAACTGATGGTATTTGAGAGGCGGACGGAGACAGCGACGCAACATCCAAAGGCGCAGTGTCTTCCATCTGCTCAGGAATATGAACCTCTTCCAGAGCCTGGGCGACAACGGACTGAACCTGCTCGGTGCTTACCGGGACTGAGCCTGCGGACGGCATCTCGCGGGAGGCATCTGGAAACTTCGCTAATGTCTGCGCATTCGACAGGGGACTCACAGGCGTGAACGGCACTGGGACTGCGACATCCTTTAATGCTTGTTTTACCGCCTCTCGAACCGAATCTTTGGTCGCAGCTGACTTTCGAGCCTGTATCGGAACCTGAGGCATATCCGGTAACGTGGCCAGCTTTGATGCATTTCTCACTGGAACCACACTCTTAACCGGAACGGGGAC
>JAJDBL010000009.1 GCA_029261375.1 Nitrospirales bacterium | reverse complement strand
ACCTTCACAGACGACACATGGACAACGTTACGGGGTACAAAGATCGGAATTGTGTTTCAATTTTTCAATCTGTTGCCTACACTCTCGGTGATTGAGAATGTCGCGTTACCTCTTCGACTCCAAGGGCTACATGGACCCAATGTTATGCAGCGTGCGAATGCCTGGCTGAAGAAAGTAGAACTCCACGATCGCGACGAGCATTTTCCACATGAGCTGTCTGGAGGGGAGCAACAGCGCGTGGCAGTCGCGCGAGCGATGGTACACGAACCACGCATTGTGCTTGCGGATGAACCCACAGGAAACCTGGATACGTCACGCGGTCGAGAAATTGTTGATCTACTGCGAACCCTCGCAAAAAAATCTGGGCAAACGGTGGTGATGGTGACACATAGCCAAGACGCTGCGGCTATGGCTGATCGCACGGTGACCATGGTTGATGGAGAACTCGTCTCATGAATCTTGCTGCTGACATCGCAGGCATCACCTTTCCCACGTGCATCATGAACGCCGCAGGCGCCCGCTGCGTGACCGCTGACGAACTGGAGACGATCGGGCGTTCGCGCGCGGGAGCCATCGTCACCAAGTCGATGACACGTGAGGCACGCGACGGCAACCCCACTCCACGCTACGTCACGTTTCCACACGGCTCGATCAATTCAATGGGCCTGCCAAATCTCGGGTATCAGTCCTATGTCACACTCATTCCCCACCTCAAGACATTTAAGAAACCAGTCATTGCGAGTGTCGCAGGCTTCAACCCAGATGAATTTCTTGAGATCGCGTCGGCCATCGATGCTACACATCCTCACCTGATAGAAATCAACCTCTCCTGCCCAAATCTCGAGGGACATCCACAAATCGGGTACGACTTCGAAGCTGCAGCGCACCTTCTCAACCGGCTTCGGAAAGTCGTGACTTGCCCGATGGGCACGAAACTGCCTCCGTACTTCGATCCGGTTCACCACGACCACATGGCAGCAGTGCTTGAGCGATGCCGTGTCGACTTCATCTCGGTGATCAACTCCGTTGGCAATGGACTGGTGATCGACCCAGACACAGACACGACCGTGATCACACCCAAGGGTGGATTCGGTGGCCTGGGCGGCGCCATCATTAAACCGGTTGCGCTGGCCAACGTGCGAGCCTTTTCACTGAGGCTCCAAGGCCGCATTCCCATCATCGGAGTGGGGGGTATTGAGACGGGACAGGATATCTACGAACACTTACTAGCAGGGGCGTCAGCCGTGCAGATCGGCACGGCATTCGTCGAGGAAGGCGAACACGTGTTCGATCGACTTGAGCAAGAATTGGCCGCTGTGCTACAGAAGAAAGGTCTTCAGTCTGCCGCGGAGGCTGTGGGAAGGCTCGAGGAATTGTGACGCCATCCCGTCTCGGCACATCGCCTGGCCGCTCATACATCTAAGGAGAACCACTGATGGTGTTACTTACATCCGCTCAACGCGTCGCTGTCATCCTCTCCATCCTTCTTATCACCGGGTGCGCAGGGCTCAAGACGCCCCCTAAGGTGATTTTCCAAGACGATGCGCACCTGGTACGCCTGGATGTCGATCAGAGCATTGGAGGACCGGATGATGCCGACCGCCATACACACCCAGTCGACATCGAAGCAGGCCAGATCTCACTGATCCTTGATTCAACGCGTATCCAAGAACATCGTGCGTTTTTGCAGCGTACGTTTATGGGATCCGCCAAGCAGATAAGGGTATTTTCAGAAGCCGACATGACGATACTCGCACCTCAAATCCGTGAAGCGTTTCTCCAAGCCACACCCCAGGAGCATCTCATCTTCGCGCTGATCAACCCCGTCGGCAGCCGGCACGAGGTCACGGCGGGAGAAATGTTCGTGAAGGGAAACACGCTCCATCTTATCCTCAACTGCTTTCAATCGATTGATGCAGAGTACAGTCTGAGTTCGCTCTGCGGAGCGATACGCCAGCAAGGATATGATCTGAATTTTTCCGAGACGGAATATTTCGTCGGCTTCGGCAATGAATTTTTCGGAAATGGGAAAAAAGAGATGATGCTGAACTACGCTTCCATCCCGCCGTCGCCAACTCCGCTCACGCCACGTATCTCCCGTGGTTCCGATGACGCTCCCTCCGATCTTGAGCCGTCACTTGTTTTAGACACAGCATTAGGGGAACCAGACCCACTACACCCACCCGACATCGATACGGCTAGGTCTCCTTTAGAACCAACGGCCCCGCCGATCACACGGCTAGCGCCTTTGGGCAGAGGAGGTTTGCCGGGCGAGACCATGGATCAGGCCACTGACATTGAACCCGACCACGTACAGAAATTGGAGCGCGAAATTGAAGCGCTGACACAGGTCATTGACGAGCAACGTGTCGCACTCGAACAGCAGCCCGCACCACAGCAAAACCATCCTGTACGCATCTTATCTCTGGCAAAACCTCTCATGCGCGGAGACGATGTGACCGCCCTGCAACATGCTCTCGGATTTGAACCTCAATACGTTGACGGAATTTTCGGAAAGGACACTGATCGTGCCGTTAGAATGTTCCAACGCCAGCGTGGCATAACCCCAGAAGGCAAGGTCG
>JAJDBL010000008.1 GCA_029261375.1 Nitrospirales bacterium | reverse complement strand
CCTGCCAGACGTTTGCCATTGACACGTCGGCACCGGTAATGGGATCACGATATTTCGATCCTCTCGGTCCGATCGCAACTGCACCATACAACCCATCGCGTGGATTGATCAGGACATTGCCCCAATCCCGGATCAGGCCGGAGTTCATGACTCCGAGTTCGGGATGTGCGTAATAAGTGTAGCTCTTGCTGCCGCCAGGAGGAACGGCTTTTCCACCTTTATTGTTGCCTACGGCAATGGCAGCATCGTGCGGGTCAAAAGCCAGCATATCGATGTGCATGCCGGCACTCTCTTTCTTCATGTTATTCGTCAAATTAATCTTCAAACAATCCCCGGAGTTGATGCGCAAGGTCAAAGGATGTGGCCGCAGGCTACCTGAAGCAACCTTTTGAACTTCACTCTTCAAGACATACGCTTTTCCGGTGGGATTGGTCATGGTGAGTTTCCGGTCGAAGTCGACCGTAATCACCTCTGGTGCGGCCGGATTGAGATTCATCGCATAATCGATGGCTGCAACGTCGAAGGTCTTCACCGGCGCATCTGCAGGACAGACGCTCTTGGCAGACTTCGGAATCTCTTCCCGCCCTGGGAGGACTTGAAGGTCAGATTGCACCTCATCAAGCACCCGGACGAGACCCCACGAGCCTTCACCTAGTTTCGATAACCGGCCGTTGTAGTGGAGGTAATCGCCGGCCATCTGCTGTGGGCCGCCGGCAGCCGGAACGAGCAAGTTGTACCGCTCCGCAATGCCAATGTGGAGGGTGTTATCCGGTTGTGAATCGTTCATGTGTTGTTCCGTCCGGAAATAGTGTCCGGTCAGAATCCAGGTGTGCGTTTCATTCATGCCCTGGACGATCTCGCGGAACATGATCGGATCGCCAAGATAGGCGCGAACCAGCGGGGTGGCTGGATCGCCATGAATCTTGCTGCTGAACAAGTTTGAAGGATTCGAATCATTTCGCAACCGCTTGGTGAGCGGTTCGGCTTTCATGTTCAACGCACCTCCGGTCGTATGCTGTCCACCATTCAAGCGCGGGAATGGTGAGTCAGGCATATCGGAAGGCATTTCGAAGGTAATGGTTTGAAGATCGGCAATCTGCTTCTTCGGATCGAAGCCGTCAGGATTGCCGTCGTAGATGATATGAGCTGTCGAAGGAACGGTGTCAAAGAAATCGATGACGAGTTCCCGGAAGCTTCCTGTGATGGTCCCACCGGAGCTAGACACCCCAATGATTTCCCGTGTCCGAATGTCGGCAACCGGGCCACTACGGACCATATCACCGGTAACCGGGTCGTGATAGGTCGAGTTCGGTGGCTCGGCGACGATCTGGCAAGTCGCGCCATGTGGCCAGGTGGTCACACCAAACGCATGGTCATGGCAATACACCGTGCCATAGTCCACGTCGACATAGAACCGTTCGCGGACGAACTCGACGCTGACAATCTCTTTGGCTGCGTGGTTATGTTTCAACCCTTGTTTCAGGGTTAGCTTATTGCCATCCACGCTCTTGATTCGAACAATCTCAAATTCCTCGATTTGATCCATACCGACACCCAGTTCGATGTTCGGATTGAAGCCTGCATGTGGCAGACCCTTAATGTGAAGAACAGTGTCTCCCTTCTTGGCGGATTTGACCAAGATGTCGTTCTGTGGCAACGGCAGTCCATGACCCTCATGGTTGTTCTCAAGCATGTCATAGGGGCGGAATGCCTGTTCATAGGAGAAGCCGCTGATCACGCCATCAGAGCCCTGGTTATCGAACTGATGGAAATGATGGTGCATGTTGACCTTGCTGCCCAAGAGGTTCTGGGCCATGTCATCCGGCCATTTGCTCTTGAGAATCAAGTCGATGCAGTCAAATACGTTCGCACGCATGACCAATGGCACCTGCATCGACGGCGTCTTTCTTACCTTCGCTTCTTCTTCCGCGAGAACGAACAACAATCCACTCTCATCGATGATCGCCGGTGATTTTCCTCGTGCAGGGCTCACCTCGATCGGAAGCTTCACAAAGTTAATGGTGAACTGCGTGCGCCCTGAGTTCTGTGGGCACAGGCTCCACGGTCCATGTTCACCTGGAGTGGCAGGTTTGGTGTTGAATTGTCCTGCCGGGGCATCAGATCCTGGCTCGTCACCATAGGTGAGCGGCTTGCTGTCAGTGCCCACATGGAACGGCTCCAACCATGGTGCCGGATTGTGGTTGTGTGCGAAGAGTGGCCTCATCCCTAAATGCGGGTGAATATGCGGCCAGGCGACTTTTCCGGTCTTTGGTTCGAACAAGAAAGGAGGCCGCTTGCCTGGCGTTGGGGTCCAATCATGGTGATTGCCCTGCGCTGGCTTATACTTCGGCCATTCAAAGGTGGTCATTGGCTCGTTCATCGCTTTTGTACCATCCCATTTCCATGGGAGCACGGTCGCGTCATGAGCCATGACCTGTTTGAACTCATCGTCAGTTCCACCGCGTTGACCCATGGTGGGAACCATCGCGGTCACCCAGTCTGTAATGGAAACCTTTGCTGGGTTTGCGGACCAGTCTGTCTTGTCTTTCGTGACTTCGAATTTCTTGCCAAACCAGTTCATGGTCTTTCCAACAAGCTGGTCTGATGTAACCGGATTCGGCATCAAACCTTTGCGGTCGGGAAGCTCGGCCATTGGCCGCATGATATCTGTTGATTGATGTGGATAGTTACCGCTCTGAAGGGTGTTGTATACCCTCCAGTAACCCCACATGCCCGCCACATAGTGATGGGCAACGTGACAGTGATAGAGAAAGTCGCCAGCAAGTTGTTGACACAGTCCTGAACCACACTCCACATCCAGATCGAACACTTCGGTTGGCCCAATGACTTGGACGTCAACGCGATCAGATGCCGTTCGAATGACCGGGTACTTGACCGGTCCATCGACACCGTCGGCGAACATCCGTCGATCGCCAGCGTTTGGCTGTCTTAACCAGCGAATGGTTCCGCCGTGGGGATGATGGGAATGGAAGACTTCGGATCCGCCGTGCGCTAACCGGACTTTGGCCGGGTCACCCAAATAGGAGCGGAAGATCGTGGTCGGAGCGTCGCCGAACGTATAGGTGCTGTAGGCGGACGCCTCATCTTCAAAATGGAACAGGTCTTTTTGCTTCTGGAGCATGGCGATACCGAATGGCTCGCTGCGGAAGTTCAACGCGCGAGAGGCTGGGCGATAGGCATCGCTCAACGGATCCCGCTGCGGAAGCATTTCGTCTTCGATATCTAGCGGACGGAACGCTTCGTCTCCGACCTCATGGTAAATCAGCACGAACTCACGAAAGTCCGGCTTGGTCGGGTGCGCAATGATAGCTTCCCAGCCACTTGTAAGCTCTTGCCCTTCTTGATCCATAAACGGCGAAAGAAACGTGGTTCCTGGAGGCTCAACAACAAATACTCCAACGAGGCCAAGTGAGGATTGTTCACGTTGTCCCATGCTTTGGAGCTGATGTCCGCCCTCCTGCTCATCGGCGTGCAGATACCATTCGAACACCTGGCCTCCCTCGGCATCAATCATCGCGTCAGGGTTGGTGAGGATGGCTGGCTCACCGGTCTTTTTCACGACCATATTAGAACCGTGAATCCTGAAGCTGATTGGTGCGTCCAATGTGTTCTGAACCCCGAAGATGACGCATTCACCTGGGACGCCGCGAATAACCAGCGGTTGGAGGGCGTCACCCTGCAATCCGTTGGTCACGGCGCCGGGATCGTTGGCATCTTTTCCGGCTTCGCGAGCTTCTTCATTCCGCGCTTCTTCAGCCCGAACCCGGTCAACTTCTTCGGCAAGAACAAACATAAAGCCGGGATAGAACATATGCCATTGGTTCAGGGTAATCTCAGCCTCGATGGCCTGGATGTCAAACACGCGTTTTGGCGCGCTCGCGGGGCAACTTCCACCACGATTCATCGAGTCGGAGACCGCTTGATCAGCCGCTTCAAGAATGATGTCATTGCCCATCAATCCCATTTGATGAAGCATATCTGAATAGGTGCGGGGACCACTGACATCCCGTACGGCACCTTCTCGCTCCATCGCGGCATGATCCATCATTTTTTCATGCATACGGGCGATTTTGGCTGTTCGGCCACTTCGGCCTTCGAGGGTCTCCTCAATGAGAACTTGGCCGCGCAGACGGTTGACCCAATCCGGAACCGCATTCGGATCTTCGGATGGCGCTTGGTGTTGCGCTTTATATGCCCCGGTGCCGGCTGGGGTTATTGAATAATCAAAATCGCTCAGGTCTTGCGCGACGGCCAACGGCGCAAACGCCATGGCACCGGCAATGATTAGGAGTAGTGGGAGCGAACGCCATCCCATTTTGCCTACTGTCTTCTGCCTACTCATACTTGAACCTCCCCGTATGATTTAAAGAATTTTAGAAGGGTTATTAATCGTGCAGTCACACCCTGAAAGGACAAGGCCGCCTTCATACCACAACTGTGGGAAAAGAGGCACTCTTCCTGCATCATTTGAGATCTCTAGTGACATTTCTCTTTAAAATATCCGTAAAACTAACGACCTACGATTGAACATAGCTGGGACACAGTCGGCGATCATACACGAAATTAGCCCCTTAGCGGAACAATTAATGTAACTCATTTCACAAAATGCCACCCCTCCTCCTGGCTCGCCTTTAGGGTGCAGCCGTAGGGAAAAGGGGTGGTAGATCTAAAGCCCTGTTTTTATTGATGTCTTTCCGCCACATCACGGAAGGGATATCGGTTTCGCCTCTCCAGGATTCTCTGCGAGCATGGTGTCATTTTTTTCGGAATTCAGTGCGGTAATGGTCTTATCGCCCGCGGCCAACACACGAAGAAGTCCCCACTGGCCAGCCTCCATATATGGCATACGATTATTCATCCACACATAGTCTCCCGGGACGCCAAACGCTCCGCCGGCCGTGAGATATATGTTTGAGCGCTCCGCTCCGCCAAATTGGTGCGAGCTCATCATGTCGGCACCTCTCCGGAACGGCTCAAGTGGCCACTCATGCCCTTCGATCGAGAATATTCCGTTCTGTTCGCTAGACGCCCCAAACACGTGGACCACGACCTTATCACCAGCATGCGTGGTAATGATGGGGGTCTCGGGGTCTGAACCCGCAGCTTCGCAGTAAAACAGATCTGATGAATCGCAGCCGAGGTCATGACGGTACGCATAGGGTGCGAGACGGTAATTCACCATCGTCAAGCCCGCCGTCTGTTGCAGATAGGGCATGAAACTTGTCCCCATGATCTGGTCCTCATCGACGAACATCAGGACCGCGTCGCGATAGTCCTTTTTGCCTACATTCTCCGCCAAGGATCGATCGACAATCACATCCGTCTGCCAGACATTCTTCATGGTTGTATCCGCACCCGTAACTGGATCGCGGAATTTTGAGCCGCGCGGTGCGATCACCACCGCCCCATAGAGTCCGTCACGCGGGTTAACAAGCACATTGCCCCAGTCGCGAATCAAGGCCGAATTAACGCCAATTTCCGGGTGCGCGTAGTACGTGTAGGTTTTCTCCGCGCCAGGCGCGATGGCTTGACCCCCTTTGTTGTTTCCGACATCAATACCCATTGAGTCATGGGGATTCATGGCAAGGAGATCGATATGCATGCCCGCTTTTTCTTTCTTCATCTGATTCTTGAGCGTCACCGTAAGGCAATCGCCCACGCTAACGCGCATGACCAATGGATGTGGCCGCAGACTTCCTGCTCTCACTTTCTGCGCCTCGTCCTCTAACACATACACCTTACCCTCTGGATGGACCATGCGCAGCTTGCGGTCGAAATCCACTGTGATAACTTCTTCCGCCTTGGTATGCAATCGCATTTCATAGTCCATGGCAACGACATTGAAATGCTTCTTCGGAGCATCGCTTGGACATACTGACGTTGCAGATTTTTTCACGTCTTCATAACCCGGCAACACCTGGAGGTCTGGCTGAGCCTCGTCAAGTACGCGAATCATCCCCCACGATCCTTCGCCGAGCTTGGAGACGCGGCCGTTATAGTGGAGGTAATCCCCCGCCATTTTTTGAGG
>JAJDBL010000007.1 GCA_029261375.1 Nitrospirales bacterium | reverse complement strand
AATTGTCTTGACAATTTTGGCCGTGGCATCTGAGGAGGTTTTGATGCGCTCGATTGCCTCAGACAGTCGCTGCATGCTCTGAAGCCCTTTTTCCGTACTGGCTCGTGTAGCTTCGCTTACACCTTTTGCTTCTTTGGCGTTGGCAGCGCTCTGTTGCGTCATCGAGTGCATCTCTTGGAGACTCGTGTTGACTTGTTGAAGCGAGCTTGCTTGTTCAGAGGCCCCACACGCCAATGATTGGCTCGCGGAACTAATTTCGCTTGATGCTGAAGCCACCTGGGTGGTATTTGCGGCAACCTGTGAAAGGCCTTCATCGAGATTGCTGACGGCCTTATTCAACGCCGTCTTAATTTTGGCATGGCCGCCCTTGTAGTCTCCTTGAACTCGAACGGAAAGGTCCCGCATTGCCACTCGGTCTAATACCGTCGCCGCTTCGGTCACAGGCTCTATGGTCGCGTCGAGGGTCCGGTTCATGCCGTCAATCAACTCGGCATATACCCCGCGAAACTTGCTTGAAGACCCACGTACACTCAAATCGCCTTCGTCTGCTGCGTTGGTCAATTTCTGTGTCTCATCGACAAGACCACGCAGGGCATCAGTGACATGCTGGAAGTTCTGGGAGAGGACGTCCTGTTCAGATTTGGCTACAATCGTCGCGCTCACATCCCCTTCACTTACCGTCTTTGCCGCGGTTGCAATGCCTTGGATGTAGGCAAGCAGCTCACGGAATGCCTTCGCAAGAACTCCGATTTCATCTTTGGATTCATGGTCGATTGTTTGCTCGATGTTTCCAACCGCGAGCTTTGTGGCAACTTCGGACATCGCTTGGATTGGCATAGCGATCATACGGGAGATACCCAGTGCAATGGCCACGATAATCGCGATCGCAACCGCTGCCACTCCAGCCATCCACGTCAACAGAGTCTGTTTTGCTTGCGCCCCGGTCTCGGCGATTCCTGCGACGGCCGCAAACGCGTCGCGCTGATCTATTTTGGCAATTAACCCCCATCGAAACGCGCCCAGTTCAATTGGCGCGTACGCCGTCATCACCGGATTTCCGTTGTAGTCGGTGACCAACTGCGTTCCGGTCTGACCTGCAACGGCGGCACGTGATACTTCGGTATCCACCTTGCCTTTAGACGGATTCTTGAAAGAAGCGACGACACTGTGATTCTCAAAATCCACATAGGAATCGGAGCGCATGAGAAGATCCCCTCCTACCAGAATGGTCTCGCCACTCTCCCCAAGTCCTTCTCGCTCACCCATAATCATGTTCAAACGGTCAATCGGCATCTGGAAGATTGCGACCCCGATTTTCTCAGTTCCGTCGAAGATTGGAGTCGCGATGAAACTCGCAGGATTCTCGTACGACGGCGTGTATTGCTGGTAGTCCACCAGAATGAGCGCGTCCTCGGTGGACGCGGCATTCGCTTCTCGAAACGCTTCCGCAAAGTTCGTCTGTGCGTATGGTCCATCGATCAACGACGTACTGAAATCCAATTCTTTATAGACCGAGTACACAATGTCTCCAGTCTCAGCATCGACGAGGAAAATATCGTAATAGCCAAACTCTTCAAGGTACCTCCGGAAAATCGGATGGACTCGTTCGTGAAGCGCACTGTACTGCGACCGGTCACCAGCTCGATCTAGCAGATGCTTTGATCCAAGCGGATGCGGATTAGCCCGAACATAGGCATGCTGCAGCGCAATGGCATCGGCATCAAGTTGGAGCATCTGATCGAGGTTCGGCGACGATCCGTGGTTCTGGTTCTGGTATTCCTGGGCAAACGACGTCTGGTAGTAACTCGCCAAGTCTTGTTTCATTCGGTCGATGTCCGCGGAGGTATACCGATTGGTCTTACGGTATTCTCGGAACTCATCCCGGAAATCACGCATGGAATCAATCACCATCTGATTGCCTGAGAAGGTGAGTGCTTGACTACGAATTGTCTGAAAGTAACGTGATACGGCATTCTGCTTGGCCTGTCGCACCGCCACGAGCTGTGCCGTCGACTGGGTTTTCAACGCCTCGCTGGCAGCAACCTCCGCCTTGTGAAGCGCCGCATCGGCTTTGGTATGTGCCACGATCGCCATAACGATCAATGGCGTAATGCCAACAAGAAGAAATAGTGCGACTAGCTTGGGTTTGATTTTGATATCAGCGAATCTCGCCATTTTTTCCTCCGCAGGTCTATAGAGATCAATGGTGTAGATTAGGGCTTGGACATTGCTTTAATACCGCGCTACAGAAAATCCGGATCTCGCCCCCGTCTGGAAAACACGTTTCCGTTTCACTCCTTGGCCATCTTCGGCACGGAGTTTCTGTGTGCTATGTCGGTACATGTCGGTCAGTTAGAGAAATGTCTTAATGGCCAATTTGGGCTAGCCAAGATGGACTAATGTCAGGGTGAGTTCTCGCAGCGTATGGAAATCGTGGGAAGACTGACTCAAGATCTGGCGGCAAGCACCGATACAAAAATCAACAAGGGTGTCAGCCGTTACCTCTACGCCATTGAAACTACTGCAAGTCACAGGTAGAAGATGGCGCATTTAATGACACCCGTATTTTCCGGGACGTTATTGATACATCTTTGGGAGCATCGATGACAGGCGAAACGAGAACCATGACCAAGATCTTCTACTCAGCAGAAGATCTCGCTGGACTCCTTGATGAGACACGCTGGGCAATGGACTTTTCGTGGCCGGAGATCTGCCAGATCAGTGAGCAGATGCACGCGTTTGAAGCAAAAAAAGGAGCCGTGCTTTTCGACGAAGGTGAGATCGATCAGTCGATGTGCATTATTGTTGACGGCACGGTGAATATCGTCAAAACCGGGCACAAGCACGATAGCAACGTTATCGCCACCATCAGTGCGCCACATAGTTTCGGGGAAATGTCCCTGATCGATGGAGAGCCCCGATCCGCGCAAGTCATCGCCGCCACCGACGTGCTGATCCTCTCAATTTCGCAAACGAACTTCTTCAAGCTCGCCGAACACGCACCCCCACTCGCCCTACAACTACTCTGGCGAATCTCAAAGCTGATCAGCCAACGCTTACGTACGATGAGTGGTCAGCTGGTTGAGAGTCTAGAAACACAAAAACCCTAATAGGCTTGTGACAGCGTGTGCTATCACGGGAGTAAACCTATACCCGTTTTTCTCCTAAAATCGCCAGGAACGCAGTTGTCATCTCAAACGAACGTGAGAGATCTTTGCCGCAAGGTGTTGCCGGGAAGATTTCTCGCACTGCTCGAAATGACATGAACCTCCCTCAATCTTAAGTCCTCACTGCACTTCCGGTATAATCACAGGACGATGTTCTGCGATCGTCCTATCCTCAGTTTGATGATCCTTACTCTCCTCACTGGCTCACTGGAGAGTGCTCACTCTCAATCAACTCACTCCATCACGACGTCGTTTATCGCAGGGGCGGCCGCTGACGGCAATATGTTTGATGTGACGACGTTTCATCATCCCATTACCGTCACCAGCATCCAAGTGAATGCAAGCAATAGCCAAACAATCGAGGCAATCGCTATCTACACAAAACCCGGAACCTTTCACGGCTTCGAGGACGACGACACCCCCTGGACGCTTGTGTCACAAACAGAGGTCGTTCCTCTCGGACTGAATGTGCCAACTGTCGTGGATGTGACCGATTTCACCCTCCCTCCCAACACAATCACAGGGATGTACGCGACCGTCACACACACGGGTCCTGGTGAACCGCAGATGCACTATGTCGAAGGAAATCAGGAGTTCTCGAACGATCACCTCCGATTGGACCTAGGCGTCGGTATCGGGGATCTGTTCGGGTACGTGATCGAAGACCGCACCTGGAGCGGGACCATCAACTATATCGTTGACGTCGCTCCGTGAGAGCGACCCTCTGTTTGCGGTTTATGGTGTAAGGGGAATGGTGAACGCCGCCCGCCCATTAAACAAAGGAACGAGCAACTGATTGTTCTTCCGATCGACACTGATATCCGCAGGGGTGGTCAGGCCACTCGCCACTTCTGTCACCGAACGATCTGGAGCAATTCGAAAAATTGACCCTCCGGTAAAACTCGAGATATAGAAGTTACCGGCCGAGTCATAATCGAACCCGTCGAGATCCCTCCATAAGTTGTGCAATGCAAACACCGCCGCTTTACCGCCCTCCGGAACTTGCAAAATTCGTCCTTCTCCCCATGTATTGACCAACAAGATGTTCGTTTCGGGATGGATCATGAGGCCATTGGGATAGGCAAGCATCGGATCGCGAGAGTACACGGACACCTCGTGGTTGCTCTTGGTGTCGACTTTAAAGA
>JAJDBL010000006.1 GCA_029261375.1 Nitrospirales bacterium | reverse complement strand
GGCGTGGCGTTTGGCGTGTAGTCCTGGCCCTCTCGCTGTGCATGTTATTTGGCTCTGGATGCGGTGACGATAACACCGTAATAGGCCCGGCCGGACCCCAAGGCCCTCCTGGGCCCCAAGGAATCCCTGGGCCTGCTGGACCTACCGGACCCGCAGAGCCTGCTGGTCCTTCACCCCCCACCGGCCCCCCGCCGCCTCCAGGACCCGAAGCTTTGGAAGTTATCATTAACGAGGTGTTTCCGGAGGCGTCACTGATTGAGCTACACAATACTGGTTCAACCCCTGCCAACATCGGCGGGTATTGGCTCTGTCACACCAATCCCGCTTTAGTGTACGACCGGATACCCCTTGGCACCACAATCGATGCCGGCGGGTTTATGGTTGTTCATTGGGGTACGACCGGAATTGACATAGTCAATGGGGTCTTCACCACTGAGCTCTTTACATCCCCTGCGGCTCCTCTTCCTTTGAATAAACCGCATGGCGAGTTTGGCCTCTATACGTCGTTTGGATTCGACGAGGCAAACTTCGCGATACACGAGTTCATTCAGGACTATGTCCAGTGGGGCGAAGACGACCATTGGCGCGAGCGAGTAGCGGTTGGAGCCAACATCTGGCCCGACGGAACCTTTGTACCTACGCCACGGCCAGACCAGTCACTATCATATGACGGCGATGGGGATACGCCAGAGGATTGGGTCCTCACCACGGCGACGCTTGGTAGTCCAAACGCTCTTCCTTAAAAATAGAGACAAGGCCGTCCGTCATGCCCGCAGTAAGGAACGTTTCAGCGGCACTCGCGCGTTTGGTATCGACGACGGTAGCCCTGTTCTTACCCTCATCGAGGAGACTCCCATCGCCTCCTTGAAAACCTCGTATCGCGCATTCCTGGCTCGTACTTTCGCGGCGTTGCTCTTACTTGCTCTCTGTAGCTCCCTTGCTGGGGCCAGTCGGTCCGCGCCTGTGTGGGCCTTGAACGATTCGATAAACGCGTTTGATGCAGTCTTATGGACCACGCCAGCCAAACCTCGCGTCGACGAGGAGACTGTCATTGATGTTTCGATCCGCTATGGGCTCGACTATGGGAGGAATGTCACGCCTGGAGACCCGGTCCAGAATCTTCAAACACTGTATGGCCGATCCGTCGAGCTCTTTGTCGTTTCAGAGAATCTTGAGCATTTCGCCAGGCTTCGCCCTGAGCATTTCAGCTCGGTTCCGGTATATAAGAAAGAGTCCGCGACGTTCCAACTGCGACATCACTTTCCATGGGGAGGAATGTATCGGGCTGTGGTGACGTTCGCGCATCGAGGGCAGGTTTATCAGAAACAGTTTAACCTGCTGGTTGAAGGGAAGAAGATGTCGTCCCTAGGGACTTCCGATTTTGGTCGTCAGAAAATCTTCGAGGCCGATGCTGGCCCACAAAGCCCCGTGCCGCCAATCGCTGGTTATACGGTATCGCTTGAAACGGACCCCGAACATCCGCACCCCGGCCAGGAAGTAGAACTTCGCTATCGCGTCCATGATGCGAAAAACCAGCCTGTCACGGACCTTCAAGTCTTTGAAGGCACCGAGATGCGCGTCGCTTTTGTTCGGGACGATCTCGAGTTTTTCGGGATTGAGGACCCTCAGGTCGTTGAGAATCCTATCTCCGTCCCCATCGTTCCCCGGATCAAGACGAAGATGCTGTATGGGCGTGGAGTGCTGCGAGAAATCTTATCTGATCGAAAGATGGTGATAGACCACGGTCCGATCAAAGATCTAGTGTCAGTTGCTGGAACGCTGCGTTTTAGTGTCGCCGACCCTGATGCTCGAAAAAAGGTTGCGCTTGGCGATTGGGTGGAGTTTTGGTTGCGAAACGAACCCGGCGCTTCACTCCTGATCACGAGAATTGAGCCGCTTAGTGGTCCCGAAGAAGGGACACATCGCGACAATATTCGTCCGTCTCCCAATCATCCTCTTTTCCCCGGACCAGTTGTTCCTATTAGGCATGTCTTCGAAGCCCCCGGCACCTACATGGCGTACGGCCAGTTGATGCATGAGGGGCACGTCATCACGACGCGATTTGCAATTCCAGTCGGCAAAACAGAGGTCACTGAATCTCGAGTCTTGGATACGGATGAGGACCGGCCGATTACGATAGCGCGGCTGAAACCGCAGGAGCTGAACGGAATGCGCATCTACAATTCCTCTATCAGCCATTCCGGCAAGTCGATTAATATCCAAATTGGGGATGGACAACTGTTCCCCGCGAATACCATCACTTGCGCAAGTTGTCACGGCTCCGATGGGCGCGGGCGACGTGAAGGGGGGGCCGTCGCTGTTGACATTCGCCACGATACGATCACCAAGCCATACGTTCGGACAACGGAATCGGGTCGCAGTCGATCTCCATACACGGATGCCTTACTCAAGCGAGCTATGGTGGAAGGCGTGGACTCGGATGGACACGTTCTTGACTTCACGATGCCTCGATGGCAGATGTCCGATACTGACCTTGCCGATCTCATCGCCTATCTTCGGCGGTTGGGCAACGTCAATGCTCCCGGTGTTACGGCCGATACCATACGCGTAGGGACGGTTCTCGATCTTTCAGGGCCACTGGCCAAAACGGGATCGGCTGTTCGCTATGTTCTCGAGCGGGTCTTCGAGAATGTAAATCAAGGAAAGAAAGTGTATGGGCGCTCCATCGAGCTCGTTGTCGCTGATGGACGGAACGATCAACATCGATCACTGGAGGAAGCGAAACGCCTCGTCGAGCAGGAACAGGTTCTAGCGTTTGTTGGCAACTTAGGCGATGCCGCAACGCGCCAGGTCATTCCATATTTGGAGGCAGAGGGTATTCCGTTGGTTGCGCCGTTAGCCCCAGCTCTGCAGCATGAAGAACTCGGAGCCAATCAGGTGTTTTCGATTTATCCATCGCTCGGGTATCAGGCTCGAATATTGATTGATCATGCTGTGAGCCAGGATAGGTCAGCGATTGCTGTGCTGCACTCGAACGATGCTTTCGGCAGAGCGGGCTTGTCGGCGGCACGGGACCAACTGGCGATACACGATCTTTCCGCCGTTGCTGTTATTGAACATGAGTTCGGACGGCTGGATCCGGAAAAGATCGCTGCGCAGCTGGACCAAAGTGGTGCACAGGC
>JAJDBL010000005.1 GCA_029261375.1 Nitrospirales bacterium | reverse complement strand
CCGACGTTAGCATTCGAGCCTGAACCTCATGTTGAGCTGGGGGAATCGTTGGGCATTTTGGATTTTACGCGCGCAGCCCGCCTGTCCGGCAGCCGGTTTGTCATGTATAAGGGAGACGGTGCAAAGCTAGAGCGAGCGTTGATCAATTTCATGCTCGACTTGCATTCCGAGAAACATGGATATGTCGAAGTGATTCCTCCGTTTCTTGTCAATCGATCGGCGATGACGGGAACTGGGCAATTACCTAAATTTGAACATGATCTGTTTTATATCCCCAGCGACGATTTTTTTCTGATCCCGACCGCAGAGGTCTCCGTAACCAATATCCATCGCGAAGAGATTCTTTCTCAAGCGGAATTGCCGTTACGGTATGTGGCTGCGACTCCCTGCTTTCGACGTGAGGCAGGATCCTATGGAAAAGATACCCGTGGGTTGATACGTCAACACCAGTTCAACAAGGTTGAGCTCGTGAGCTTTACGCGTCCCGAGGATTCATATGATGAACTGGATCGTCTTCTGGGGAATGTTGAAGTGGTGTTACAGCAATTGGGCCTTCATTATCGTGTGGTGACGTTGTGTGCTGGCGATATGGGCTTTTCAGCAGCAAAGACGTACGATGTTGAGGTCTGGATGCCGGCGCAAGGCGTCTTCCGTGAGATCTCATCATGTTCAAATTTCGAAGCATTCCAAGCGCGGCGTGCGCGGATCAGGTATCGGCAGGACGACGGGAAAACCGGGTTCGTACATACCCTCAACGGTTCGGGTCTTGCGATTGGACGTACGGTCGTTGCCATTCTGGAAACATTTCAGCAGGCGGATGGCTCAGTGCGTATTCCAGATGTTCTCAAACCCTATATGGGAGGGGTTGAGAAGATCTCAAAAGCGTAACGGAGAGGTGCGAGAGCGGACGAATCGAGCGGTCTTGAAAACCGCCGTCCTTCACGGGACCGTGGGTTCGAATCCCACCCTCTCCGCCGTATTGATTTGAAGAAGAAAGAGCAACGGAGAGGTGGCCGAGTGGTCGAAGGCAACGGTTTGCTAAACCGTCGTAGGTTAACGCCTACCGAGGGTTCGAATCCCTCCCTCTCCGCCACCGTGCTTGTGGCTTGATCGAGACGCGTTCTTCCTGTGTGGGATGGCTAAAAATTCGTCAGTATCCATGGAACGCCGTGCCTCGCTGTACACCGTTGGTTGCCGCTTGAATCAAGCTGAAACGGCAATCTTCTCCGACCGACTTAAACAGTCCGACTTCCAGTTAGTTCCCTTTGGTCAGCCGACGGACTTGTTCGTTCTGAATACCTGTTCCGTTACGCACGGGGCCGAAGCAGAGTGTCGCCGTGCCATACGACGTACCCTCCAACATTCCCCTGATGCGTTCATCGCGGTGACGGGGTGTTATGCACAAACCGGGACACACGCACTTAGCTCGATTCCTGGCGTCGATCTCATTGTTGGCAGCCAGCATAAAATGAACGTGCTTGACTTCATTCCATCCCTCAAAAAGCGTTCAGCATCTGAGGTCGTTCGTGGAAATCCCAGCCGAGATGATTTTGTGATTGATGGTGTCGGTGACTTCACGTCGACACGCGCGACATTGAAGGTCCAGGATGGCTGTGACTTTATGTGTGCGTTTTGTAACATTCCCTTTGCGCGAGGACGAGAGCGTAGCCGAAAGCTCGATGATCTCTTGCGTGAAGCCAGCGCGCTGGTCGACCGTGGCCACAAAGAAATCGTTCTGTCAGGAGTTAACATAGGACAGTATGACGCGGACGAGAAATCGCTCCTTGATGTGATTCAGTCTGTCGAAGCTATTCCGGGGATCGCTCGGATTCGGATCTCGTCAATCGAGCCCACAACGATTTCGGATGGGTTACTCAAACATATGGCACAATCCGAGATTGTGTGTCGATACCTTCACATACCGTTGCAAAGTGGATCTGATGTTATTCTTGATCGAATGCACCGAAGGTATGGGGTTGAGGAATACCGGCTCTTTGTCGAGATGGCGGCGCGGATGATCCCTGACCTGTGTCTTGGTACCGATGTCATGGTAGGGTTTCCTGGGGAAGGCGACGATGAGTTTGAGCAGACAGTGAGTGTCTTGTCGCAGCTTCCTTTTTCATACTTTCATGTCTTCAGCTACTCAGAACGCGTTGGGACTGCCGCGGAAAAATATGAAAACAAGGTTTCTGCGCAATTGATACAGCGTCGTAGTCGCCTTCTTCGAGAGCTCTCGAGCGTGAAAAGGTTGACACATTATCAAGGGTATGCTGGAAAAACGGTATCGGTGATTTTTGAACAGCAGGACGCGGATGGGTATTGGCGTGGACTCACCGATACCTATGTCCGTGTGTGCGCGCGCTCAGACGACGATCTTCATCGTCAGGTACGACTTGTTGAGATCGTTGGTGTTGCTGGTGATCGCGCTCTTGGCGAACTCGTTGCGCCACGAGAAGCATCACGACGTGAACTGGTGATGGTGTCATGAGTCACGTGGTGTATCTCGAGACGTTCGGTTGTCAAATGAATGAGTATGATAGCGATATTGTTCGCACGATTCTCAAACAAAACGACTTCGTGTTTACTGATCAGATTGAAAGCGCCCAGGTTGTGCTCATGAATACCTGTGCGATACGTGAGACAGCTCACGAGCGGATACATGGACGGCTTGGTCGGTTAAAGCATATGAAACGTGAGCGTGGACTGGTCGTTGGCCTGCTCGGGTGTATGGCGCAGAATCTCAAAGAAGATCTCCTCACGAAGAACTCCGTCATCGATGTCCTGGTTGGTCCTGATGGTTACCGTAAGCTTCCGGACCTGCTCCTGAAGGCCATCGAGGCGCGTGCCCCGGGTGTCGAGGTCACGTTATCGGAGTATGAGACGTACGCCGATATCGTCCCTGAGCAGACGGAGGGTGTCACGGCTTGGGTCTCAGTGATGCGTGGGTGTGACAATTTTTGTACCTTCTGCGTGGTTCCCTACACACGAGGGCGTGAGCGAAGTCAGGATCCCGATAGCATCCTTTTTGAAGTGGAAACATTAGCCGCAAGCGGTATCAAGCAAGTGACGTTGCTCGGGCAGAATGTCAATTCCTATAAGGTGAACGGTACGGACTTTGCCGACCTGATTGTTCGTGTAGCAGATGTGCCTGGAATAGAGCGAGTACGCTTTACCTCTCCGCATCCGAAAGATTTTCCCGAAAAGCTCATTGAGGCCGTTGCGGAGCACCCGGCAATTTGTAAGCACATTCATCTTCCGCTGCAGTCTGGAAGTGATCGTCTGCTGGACCTTATGAATCGTACCTATACTCAACGAGAGTTTATTGATCTTGCCAATCAGATGAAAACGCGATATCCATCGCTCACGTTGACCACTGACGTCATTGTTGGTTTTTGTTCGGAGAGTGACGATGATTTTGAGGACACGGTGCATACGATGGAGGAAGTCGAATTCAACGCGGCCTTTACATTTATGTATTCGGAGCGGAAGAATACTATCGCCGCACGTCGTCATGCTGATGATGTTCCTCACCCCGTCAAGGTGAGTCGAGTGACACGGTTGGTGGAGCTACAGAATCGTATATCGTATCAACATAACCTAGCGTATATCGGTCAGTCGCTTGAGGTGCTTGTCCAGAGTGAGGCCAGGAAAAACCCTGATCAATGGATTGGAAGGACAGATGGCAATACCATGACCGTCTTTCCCAAGACAGGGGAAGGAGTATGCCCAGGGAAGACAGTCACGGTAGCCATTCTTGATGCGACATCGCACACGTTAATTGGGAACGTCCTCGCTCCTGACATCTGATATTTCTTCCTTCTAGAATGGCGGAACCATGGCCGTCTCTCCCGTCACAACGGGGTAGGAGATTGTTCGGAGAGAGACAGCCACGGTAGCCATGTTGGTATGGGGATTCCTGCCCACACCGTATTACAGGGACACCGAAACACCACGAAGCATCGTTGCGTTTGATGCGTTCTAAACGCTTAGCAGGCGTTGTCGATTTCCGTCATCCACCCTAAGCGTCCCGCTCACTTTACAACTAGGTTCGTGATCATGCGTTAGTATTAGCAATCTGCTTGCCAGCTAACCTGCGTGTGCGAAACGACATGAATATTAATGTCGTAACGGGATGATATTACGTGATTTTTAAGTTACCTGGCTGTTTATCAAGAGCGAATGTCGCATCCAATTCACCGTTTGTGGTGAAGCTTGGACGGGTACTCTTTAGTCAGTTCCGGCCATGTTTATCTGCTACCGGTATGAGACCAAGGAGTGGTTAGGAGCGTCGTAGGTCGCATCGCAGAGGCGGATGAATGTCAGGTAGAGTAGCTGAAACCCGAGGTACGCAGGGTTTAACGTGCCTCGGGTTTTTGAAAGAGGGGAAACGATGTCTATGTATTAGAGTGTGTTGACATACGCCCGT
>JAJDBL010000004.1 GCA_029261375.1 Nitrospirales bacterium | reverse complement strand
GCACAGTAGATCCCATGGCAAAACTCATACACCGCGGCATCGTTCTGATCCCACCTTGATGACCACTCGACGAACGTCGTGTCATCATCGGTAATCGGAATGGCATGCACGACCCCAATGTAATTTTTCACATCATCTTTCGACACCGGTGGCGGGCCATCATCGATCGAATACTTCAACGTTCGATCAAGGTCGCTCAGCTCCACTAGGGTTTCGTGAAACGCATCATTGATAATACGGCGAGCGCCAACCTGATTCGCCTTTAAATCTCCAACCGGCGTGCACGACGTCACAATCCCAGAGGCCCACGACAGATCGTGGAAATTCCTGAGCGCGCCCCACACCTTATCGACTGGTGCATTGATCACAACTGATTGATATGTTCTTCCCATTGTTCACACGCCTCCACTTGCATAAATAATATTTGGGAAATGCCCCTCAGTGAATACTAGTTCGAGACATGAGCGAAATCTCTCCACCCTGTTGTACGGGGCTTCGTCGAACGCCCATCGGTGGCGCTGAGCAACACCACGAGACTCGGCCCCTTGTTGATGACCGTCAGGTACACTCGGTCGAGGTGAGCAACCGTGCTCCTAGCATGCCTCTCTCGCGACACGTATCAGAAATCCAGCGGACTCTTCACCTCTTTCACCGTTCTGCTTGGCACACAATGAGTGTAAATCATTGTCGTTCTGACGCAAAAAACAGCGACAGAGCATGCGCGGCCTGCTTCCGCAGTGTTGAGGTTTGATTCTTTTCCCGCAGCTTTTCAACGAACAGACGTACGTGCTCAGGCCGGGAATCCGGAAGCTGATGTTTTCCGCGAAAATCTAGATAATGCCTGAGCCATTTCCTATACGGGCCGCGGAGAGAGAGAGGAACCGTTTTTTTCAGTTCGGTATCAAATTGTTTTAGAATATCTGGCGAGATACTGAGCATATGGCAGCGGATGAGCAGTGACTATTCTACGGAATGAACATTAGCCGCTTTCACATTTATATTCCACAAATTGAGTATTAGCCATTGGCTTAACGTAATGAAACAGCATAGTTTACGTCAAGCTATTCGTTTGTCTTGATCGTGTTGAAACATCTGTGCTGTACGTATCCGTTTATCTAATAACTGGTTAGACGGCGATTGACGGTTAAGCAACGTGACGACACAACTTCTTCGAAAAATAATTCGACTGGTCGCTGCGCGTGCGGACGCAGTGGTAAGCCCTTTTGATTTCCTTGGTCCGCAGGCCTCGTAACATGAAGTATGGCCCAATCAGCTCATCAAGAGGTCGCACCAGCGGTTGAAACTCAGGAGATTACGCAGCTTGTACTCGACGGATCACCGGCGTAATATCCAGCTCGGAAGGCAATACTCCATCAATCGCACAGATCAATCTAATTGTTGTTAGTTTAACAAAGAGGTATTTCCAGAGTGGCCCAACTTCCTGCCTTTTGTGACAACTGCGGTGCAGTATTCCCCTCTGGATTTGCGATAAGAGGTGAAGGCGCTAAGACATTCGTAGGAAATAAATCTGGACCATGCCCAGTGTGTGGAAGAATGGGTTCAGTACCAGATGGCGTATTCGATGTTACCGATAATGTAATAAGGCTTCTATCCGGCCCACAAAAAACTGTTGAGCAATTGCGAAAATTAGCCTCAGTAATAAAAGAGGCAAGAGAAACAGTAGAAAAACCAAATAAAGCTGTAGAAAAAATAAAAAATGAAGCACCTGAGCTAAGTTCGATAGTAGATGCGCTTCCCAAAACGCGAAATGAACTATATGGATTCTTAACTATTATTCTTATGGCTGTAGGATCCATTATTGCTGTTGCTGCCCTATACAAAAACGACTCACCGTCTGAGGCTGATATACAAAATATGATTGATAATACAATAGAACAATCTTTTCAGAAGAGTGAAGCCTTGGAAACGCAGCGGCCACAACAGAAAACCCAAAGTGTAGAAAAGCAGCAACGAGGAGGAGTTATGGATTTTAAAGACAAGCAATTTAAAAACGAAAAGATGCGGCTAGATGGTAATACCTTTATTAACTGCCAATTTGAAAATTGCGTTATTGAATATGGGGGTGGTCCGCCGCCAGATATGAGCGGTTGCCGCTTCACTGGTGTTCAGTGGTCATTTACTGAAGCGGCTTTAAATACCGTCCAATTTATGCAAGCCTTGTATCATGGCATGGGAGAAGGCGGGCAACAACTAATTGAACAGACATTTGAGAATATACGAAAAAAGTAGAGATGAAATCTAACAAGCGTGTCAAGTTGGCGCAAAAAAACGGCGCAACTTACACAGAACGTTAACCCTATAAACAACACTAAGGAGACTTCAATCATGCTTCCAGCATTCTCAATAAGGTGTCTCCAGAATAAATCGGAAGCGTCGCTTTAGGAAACCCATCTTTGTCACGGGTGACAATGCCACTCGCTCCACTCGATGCCGACCCGCTGCGCGGGGCGGCCCGAGTGAACCCGACCGTTCGCCCAAGAAATGTTCTTTAGCCGTCAACCGAAAGAGTCGCCCGATGAACTCGCAAATCGTCTTCAGCAAGAAGGGCGGATCGACCGGCTGGAGCAAGAGCTCAAGCGATACAATCCCGCCAAGCTAGGAACCAAGGAGAAGGCGAGCTTTTACCATTTGCGAGGTATCACAGCTTTTCAGAGAGGCGATCGCGAAACGGCATTCAAGCCATTTAAAGAAGGTCAGAGTGAGTGTCCAGATTCTGCTGAACTTCGATTTTCACTTGGCCAAGAGTATCAAGCGCGTGGTGAGATCAACGAGATGTTCTAATGCTTTGATGGCTGCGCGTTCCCTGCGGCGTCATCGCAGTTCATGCTTGCTGCTGCACGCTACGCTTACTTGTGGGGGCACCCAGAGCGTGGAGCGAAGTATCTTGAGCTGATTGCAGAGGGATACTTTCAGTTAGGAATCGCGGACGGACGCAGAGGCTACGGAGCGCACAAAATTTCTTGAGAGCCAGAACATACTCTTCGATCCAGACCCCGCTTTTGGATTCTCTTTCCTCGATTACCAAGAGGAACTCCGACCGATTTACCAAAAATTGAAAGGCAGACAAGGCAGTGGAGGCAACGGCTAACGCCGTGCCTCACTTTTGACGTTACATCTAAAGGGAGAAATGAAATGAAGGCAAGAGAAATAGCCCAAGAGGCAATTCGGATACTGAACAAGAAGATTACCAACGAGGTTTTCTTGACCATCCAGAACAATCGCTCTCTAATGCTTGAATACCTAAGAGCGGTTGACGAAAACACCCTTGATTCGGTAAATCAAATCATTGGGAAAGAAGTAAAAGCTGCATATCAATTAACAAATATTAATGAAAGAGAAGATAATCCCTCTTGCACATTAATCCAAAGTCATCAGAAATTTGAATAACAAGAATATAACAAGGTTAATTCAGCCGACGCAAAAAGCAGCGCGGCTGATTAGCAGCGTTATATGCAAAACAATAAAATGGATTTCTACGCACTCACTTGATACCTAATGGCTTATTAACTGATGAAATTGATAATTCGCAATCTTGCTCGCAGCACTACCGAAGAAGAGGTAAAAGCTCTTTTTCAGAAATATGGGGCCGTACAATCTTGTGATCTAGTGTTAGATAAGACCACCGGCGGATCCAAGGGTTTTGCTTTTGTGGAAATGCCGAAACCAGGAGAAGCCAAGGTCGCAATGAAAAACGTGAATGATATGACTGTTGCCAGTAACAAAATTCGTGTCAAAAGAGCTGAAAAGAAAACGGATTAATATGGCCGTCAAAGGTGCGTCGAAAGGTATGACTAGTGAACAAGTGAATAATCCCTTGCATGGCCTCACGCTCGCGAACGTTGTCACGAGGTTAGTCAAGCATTACGGTTGGGATGGAGTGGCTCAGAGAATCAACATAAATTGTTTCAAGAGTGATCCGTCAGTACAATCATCACTGAAGTTTTTGCGTAAAACCGAATGGGCTAGAGATAAGGTGGAAAATTTGTATATTTCAACATTTGCAAAGCCATCCCCCCCGGGGTAATACCAAATAAATGGTGCTGAGTTACTCATACGGTAGTGGTTGAAATTACTCACCATCTTGCGCATAACAAACGCATGCAGGCGGACAAAGTGCCCGCTACGTGCGCACTTTGCCGCTGATGCGAGGCGTTATACGGCGAACGCAGCCATGCAGCGATACGAACTATTTGTCGGCGAGCCCTGGGACTTCGAAGGGCCGGATGGTCAGAATCGTGTCATTGTCGACTCTCTAGGCATCGTTGCTGGGCCCAACCTCGAGAATTGGCAGGGCAACTACCTGCTCCTTCGCGTTGCGACGCCCTTCGAATTCAAAGGCGAGCGAATTGAGCAACTCATCGCGGCCCCTCGCTACGAAGGCGACTCACTTCAGAGCATCCAGTCAAATGGCGGGACCGTTGGTGTCGCGAGGGTTCGCCCCGGTAGCTCGCTGACGCCGGGCGAACCCTTCAGTCAAGACGATGTGCACTACGCCATTATCGGCAGGCTCTCACCCGAGTCATGAGGCGGGGTCGCCCGGTGCGGTCGCGTCCAAAGCACTGGTGGTCGGCGCGGAGCCACCAGCCAGTCGCTGTATAACAAGGCGTTGAATTCGGACGCGGAATAGCGCGGTTCAAATGACCGCTGTACCGTTCTGGCATCAACCTTTTGAGGCTCGACCGCGTCCGGCGGCGCTATTCCACGTCAGTTAACGCCAATCCGTTAGGCGGATACAGTATGAAACAAGTAAGCCGATCTGTATTTGTAATGGTATTGGGTGCATTGCTACTAAGTTGTGCGGATCCCACAGCTGTGCCACCAGACAAGCTGGAATATGTGGGGTTGTGGGTGGCTTCGGATCGATATATAAGTATCTTTTCGAATGGTCGACTCGAATACAAGGAGAAACTCAGCTTTGGAATGCACAACCGAACCGAAAGTAATTTCCTATTTGATGGAAACACAATTCAATCGGATATGTTCGTGAGCTTTGTCGTTGAACAGCCCCCTAAAAATGAGAACGGAAAGTGGAAGATGCAAATGGATGGAGTGCTCTACGAGCGCATTGGTCCACCCAAGACCTATGGAAGGACTAACAATTGGCCAGAGGGAATACAATAGGTGCTCAGCTTAGTGTTTATATCCACCGCCTAACAAACGCATGTAGCCGAACTACGGCGAGCTGGCGCTCAGCCTCAGCCGCTGATGCCGACCCAACAACACGTTGAGCACAATGATTTTCTCCTACTATTTCAAATCGACAATCGTAACGCCATCTCCGCCTTCATATCTATCCCCAGGACGAAACCCGGTGACGTAGGGGGACGCTTTCAGATATGCCCGCAAGACCTGTTTGAGTTTCCCCGTTCCATGCCCGTGGATCACTCGAACAAGTGACGCACTCGACAGCGAGATTTGATCCAGAAAGGTCTCTATCTCGTACAATGCGTCATCCGCGTATTTTCCTCGTACATCGAGAACTTCCTGAGCTGGATCTGCGGATACACGTGGCCGCGGAGGCGAGGATACTCCCTCCGACACGCTTGTGTTTTCCCGCGACGCTTTCTGAGCCACGCCACCCAGACTCTGCACATCAACAGACATTTCTCGCTCACCAATTCTGAGCTGCACACGGCGCTTCGATTCAGGAGCCTCACACAATGTTCCGACCACCCCCAACGATGGAATTTCTACCTGATCGCCAACGCGCATCTCGTGCAACGGAACATGAGCGCTCGAGTCCGAAAGTTGGGCAGATGTGTGGCGCTCGATGTCGGCAAGTCGTTCTTTCGCGGCCTTTGCCGAGATGGCTGCCCTCTCCTTTTTGGTCTGCTCGACCACCTCATGAATTTTACGTTTCGCTAACGCCAGCTCTTCCGCCATTTTCCGGCGTGCGTTTTTCTTAAGATCGCGTTCGACCTCTTCTATCTGTGCTGTCTTTTCACGCTGGATTTGCACGAGCGTCTCGTGTTCTTCTCGTGCGACCTTGGCACCAGCTAACTCAACATCCAAGCGTCGCTGCCGTTGCTGGAGCTCATCGACAATCCGCGTCATCGCTTGCTCGCTTTTGACCGTTTCATCCTGCTCGACACGCTGCTGTGCGTCCTCGAGCAGGGCTTCATCCATACCAAGGCGCCCAGCTATATCAATCGCAGAACTGCCGCCCGGCATCCCAAAGCGCACGCGATAGGTCGGAGACAACGTCGGCACATCAAACTCAGCGCTAGCGTTTAGAAATCCTGGCCTTGCTTGAGCAAGAACCTTCAACCGCGGATAGTGGGTTGTGACAACAACCTTCATCTCTTGTTCGGTTAAACGCAGGAGCATGGCTTCGGCAAGCGCCGCGCCTTCGGTGGGATCCGTGGACGTGGCGGGTTCGTCTAGGAGGACCAGCGCTCCAGGAACCGCGTGATCCAACAACCCAATCATCTGCGTGATATGAGCTGAAAAGCTCGAGAGGTCTCGACTGAGGTCTTGCGCATCACCAATATCAGCATAGACCTCAGGAAAGAAGCCCATTTCAGAATGTTCGGCACACGGAAGATGCAACCCTGAACGCGCCATCAACGCAAACAAGCCCAACAATTTCAGCGTTACTGTCTTTCCTCCGGCGTTCGGTCCAGAAATCACTAATCCTCGAATATCCTCATCAAGGTGGAGATCGTTGGGAATGACCTCTCCATCACTCTCCGAGGATCGCTCATCGAGATCGCGGGCAGCGCGTAGTCTCGCGAGGACAAGAAGGGGATGGCGTGCCTTGTTCAACCACACACGACCGCGGGCATTGAGGCTGACAGGTTTTGCATCCAATACACGGCTCAACGCAGCTTTCGCAGCAAGACAATCAAGTTCAGCCAGACAATGGAGATCAGTTGCAAGCGTTCCGGCATAGGGAATCAGCTGCTGTGCAAGATCATTGAGAATCTTGCGAATTTCTCGCTCAACCTCGAGCTCCGCCACCTTCATCTCGTTGTTCCGCTCAACCAGCTCACGTGGCTCAATAAACACGGTTGCCCCACTGGCAGAAACGTCGTGTACGATTCCTGGCACTTGTGAGCGACACTCTGCACGGACGGGCAATACGTACCGATTCGCGCGAAGATCGAAATAGTGCTCCTGCAATAAATCAGCGACTCGTGGTTTATTGAGCAATGCCTCCATGCGCTTTCTAATCCGCTCTTTGGAGACGCGAAGCGTATCCGTCAGTTTGTGCAACGCGGGGGTTGCCGTCGGGCGAACATCTCCTTCTTCATCAATGCAACGATGAATAGATTGTGTGAGGTCGGCATAATGTCCAAGAGTCTCGGCTTTCTGCGATAACAACGGAGCGAGGACACCCAGCGGCAACAATTTCGCACGTACGATCTGAATCTGACCGCACACGATCCCGATTTTATGGAATTCCCCGGCCTCGAGTGACCCGCCTTTTTCCGCACGCGTCAATACCGGCCGGAGATCTGAAAACGGCATCAGCGAGAAGCCCTCTTTTCGGTCCGATACCATCAACATTTCAGCCGTTTCTTCAAGCAATGACTCGGCGTCAGTTACAGAATGTGCGAGCTGAAGGCTCCGGCACAGATCTGCACCCATATCGGAGATCGCATGATTCGCGAGTGCCTCCAGAACGGAGGACCACTCCAGAACGGCCTCGGCTTTGTTGAGAAGAACAGTCTTTTTCACTGGAACAACCACGAAAGTGCCTCAAAAAAAGGCATGTCTTGCCTGACGGACATTACCTTTACAAGGTGTGAGCTCATTACTTACACTAGCAGGGTGTTGAAACAAGCCGTCAGCGGCGTTCTCGCTTCGCTCCTAGGCTCAACGTACAGTAGTACGATTCGCCTCTTCGCTCGCTGCGGCCCTGCTGAACAGCCTGTTTGAACATCCTGTGTCCCACTGATCTCGACCCTCAACCTCCAGAAAAGCGAGAACCATGACTCCTGTAGACCTCATCATTTTTGACCTTGACGGCACGCTTATTGACTCAAAAAAGGATATCGCCACCGCAGTAAACTTGACGCTCGTCGACATGGGAGTCGAGCCACTCGCTGAACGCGTGATTTACGGGTTTGTAGGCGAAGGCGTCCGTCAGTTGCTAAAACAATCCGTCGGCGAGGAGAATCAGTCACACTGTGAAGAAGCCCTGAAGATTTTCCGTCAACATTATCTCGATCATCTCCTTGATACGACACGATTTCATTCAGGAATTGATGACGTCCTGACACACTTTTCACACAAATCTAAGGCCATCGTCACCAACAAGCAAACCGACTATACCATGGCCATATTGAAGGGATTACAGGTTGTTGATCAGTTTGAGATGGTGATCGGAAGCGAGGGAACACAAGAGCTAAAACCACACCCGGCCATGATACTGAAGGCTGTCGAGGGTTTCAAGGTCGACCGGTCAAAGGCGGTGATGATCGGAGACAGCGTTCTCGACATTCAGGCCGCCCAAGCGGCTGGCATCAAATCATGTGCCGTGGGGTACGGAATGGGCGTCCGAAAACGACTAGAGGAATCCAAGCCGGACTTTTTCTGCGAACAGGCTGAAGACTTGAAAGAATTGTTTCATTGATTAGAGGAGGCGTAATGTACGGCAATACTCCCGAGAATAACGTGTATTCTGTGATTCCACAGCTCGGTATCCGAGAACGGGAAAATCCCCCCAGCCCCCCTTTGCGAATGGGGGGATTGCGTGTGGCGCTTTATGTGACTTTTCTTATATGTTCGATCGGACTGTGGAGCCCCAACACCTTTGCTCAGTCTGGAACGCTCGCGGATCGTGTGATCGAACACCACCTTGAGAATGGCCTCACACTCCTCATGGTCGAACGGCATCAGGCACCCATCGTTTCAATTAATCTGACATTCAAGGTTGGAAGCGTGAATGAACATGTGGGGATTACCGGCGTGGCC
>JAJDBL010000003.1 GCA_029261375.1 Nitrospirales bacterium | reverse complement strand
GGGAAAAGCCCATCGCGGCATGGCGCGATGGGCCAAGATTTCAATACTAGGTCGTTGCAGCAGGTGTTTCTGTTGGGGCGGGTGTGGCGGGAGTTGCTTCCGTTGTCGGAAGCTGAATTTCTGCGAGACTCTCCGCGACGTGCTGGTTTGCTTCCCGAACCAATCGGGCTTCTGTCCCCACGACAAAATCTACCTGGCCATTTATGACTTCATCAATGGCTCGACTCGTTTCCTTCGCAAACGGCAGCTCGCTGAGTCGCGGGGATCCTTGCAACAAACGTTTGGCTCGTTGCACGCTAATGATGACGAGGCGAAAATGAGAATCGATGTCCTTATTACGGTAGATATCAAGTAGTGATAAGACTGACATTATGCCTCCTTTTGGTGGTCCTGACATTGCTCGCCAACTGACGATTGGTTCACGTATGCGGTTTTCATACGCTCGGCAATGACAACAGCTTCCAGTTGTTTCAACGATTGTTCCAATTCGTTATTGACCGTAAAGTAGGTGTATTCACCGAAGTGTTGTATTTCATCTTTGGCCCGCTCCAGTCGCATTTGAATTGATTCCTGGGAGTCCTTTCCTCTGTGTTCAAGGCGCGTTCGGAGCGTGGCCAGCGTTGGCGGAAAGAGATAGATAAACACGCCTTCCTCGAAGGCCTTTTTCAATTGCATCGCGCCTTGTTCATCAATCTCAACGACGAGGTCGGTGCCCTCATCTAACGATTGGATCACTGTGTTTCTGTGCGTTCCGTAAAAGTGCTCGTAGACTTTTGCCCATTCGATGAACTCGTTCCCCTTGATCATTTCATGGAATGCGTCATTGGTGACGAAGGAATAGTCCTTTCCATCAACTTCTCCTTCGCGTGGCGGACGAGTCGTATAGGAAACAGAGAACGTCAGATTCGAAATGCGCGCAACGAGCTGTTTACAGAGTGTGGTTTTTCCTGCGCCGGACGGTCCTGAGATGACGAACAGGCGCCCGCGCCGATGTCCAATGGGTATGTCGTTTTCAATCGTGACCACGTTGGTGATGTAATAAAATCTGAATCTGCTCTGTCACTCGATATTCTGGATTTGTTCGCGCACTTTCTCCAGACTCGCCTTGATCGCGACGGTCCGTTGCGCGATTTCTACGTCATTGCCTTTGGTGCCCATCGTGTTGATTTCGCGATGGAGCTCCTGCACAAGAAAGTTGAGTGTTTTCCCGACCTCTGTGCCAGCTTCCATGAGTGTCTTCCACTGATCTAAGTGGCTTGCGGTTCGGGCTAACTCTTCACTTATATCACATCGTGTGGCGAACAGTGCAATTTCCTGGGAGAGGCGTGCGTCATCGACGGGGTGTTCCTTCATAAGATGCTGAATCTTGGAATGGAGCCGGTCTTTGTAGAACTCAACGACGCGCGGTGCGTGGCGACGGATCGCGGCGACATCCCGTGTGATGTCCTTGATATGCCCCTTGATATCGCGTGCCAATGCACGGCCTTCTCGTTGGCGCATGATCTGGAGTTCGTCGAGGGCATTGGGCAGGATTTTCGCCAGGATTTCAGTGATCACTTTTGACGGCGTTTCAGGCGGAGGGATCGTCGTGAGTTCTCGTAGGCCCGCGACGAGCTCGATACTGACCTCTCCCGGTAATTTGAGATCACGCTGCAGTTTCTTGAGGGCATCGACGTAGCGACGGGCGACGTCATGATCGATGGCAAGTGTCTGGGTCTGGGCCGCTTCTTTTGGGAGTGCGATGGAGACATCAACTTTTCCGCGTGCGACATGCTGGCCAATGATTCGCTTTATCTTTGCTTCATGCTCAGCGAGCATGTGAGGCACATGGGTCGTGATCTCGCAGAAGCGATGATTGACCGTTCGAATTTCCACACGCACACGATGGCCGTCGATGGTGCAGTCTTTCCGGCTGTACCCTGTCATACTTGTAATCATTGAGGTCTACTCCATTCTAGGTGTCGGTCGTCTTGCCACGAGTTGTGTCCTCAAAGATAGGCCGTCCTTCATACGTGCTGAAGGGCAGAGGATTGGTCTGGTGCGGCGTGCAGGTGCTGGTCGATCGCCTCGAACAACGGGGATAGTGATGTGGCATCTTTGGCTGAAATAGCCGTTCCGGTTAACCGATATGCCACAGCATCTTTCTGTTCCTGGTCCACGAGGTCTGCCTTGTTGAGGACGAGAAGACGTGGGATATGCGTCAACGA
This sequence comes from Nitrospirales bacterium, assembly GCA_029261375.1. GTDB lineage: Bacteria > Nitrospirota > Nitrospiria > Nitrospirales > UBA2166 > UBA2166. The sequence continues at coordinate 6,046 of JAJDBL010000003.1, read as the reverse complement.
TAACTCTTCAAGTATGCTCAACACCACTCGAATTTGGTCGTCAAGGGTCGGACTGTTTAGGTCACAGACATGCAGAAGGAGATCCGCATCCTGGAGTTCATCGAGTGTGGTTTGAAACGCGGCCATGAGGCCTTTCGGAAGTTGTTGAATGAACCCGACCGTATCACTGACCACGACGGTTTCAGCACTTGGAAGGCGTAAACGGCGACTGGCACTGTCCAGAGTCGTGAACACTTGGTTACTCGTTTCTACGTTATTTCGTGTCAAGGTATTCAGCAGTGTGGATTTCCCCGCATTGGTATAGCCGACGAGCGCGAGAACCGGGCAGTTGTGGCGTGTACGAAGGGAGCGTTGTTGATGCCGTTGCTTCACCAGTGCCTTCTGCTGGCGTTCGAGATTCGCGATTCGATCTCGTATACGTCGTCGATCTAATTCGAGTTTTGTTTCTCCTGGACCGCGTCCACCGATGCCCCCCGTGAGGCGCGACAGTGCGGTTGACCGGTCGGAGAGACGAGGCAGCACGTATCGGAGTTGTGCTAACTCAACTTGCAGCTTCCCTTCCTTCGAGTGAGCTCGCCGGGAAAAAATATCGAGGATCAATTGTGTGCGATCGATGACCTTCATCTCCGTCATTTCTGAGATGGCTTTGGTCTGGCCGGGGCTCAGGTTCTGATCAAACACGAGAAAGTCTGCGCCCTGGTGGAGCGCGTGGATGACGAGATCCTTGAGTTTCCCTTGTCCCATTAAGTACTTCGGATGAAGTGTCTGCGGACGTTGGATGACCGTATCGAGCACGACAAGGTCGGCGGAATACGCGAGCTCTCGAAGTTCGGTGAGGGATTCATCTTGTATCACGCGGTGTCTGGTGGACGCACTGACCAGGATGGCCCTATCTGACTCTTGATTGACGTGAAGCGCCTGGTCCGATCGAGAAAATTTTTCATCGAGCGACCGAAGAAACGTCGACAGGTGGAGATCAAGCGCATGAAACTGTGTTGGGGCCCATACGTGATACATCTCGTTTGATGGATTGGGCGGGAGAACGTGAGCGAGGTAGATCATTCCCGGCGTCCCGTCTGTCTGCACGCCAATTGCCGCCATGAGATCCAGGCGAAGAAGTGCAAGGTCAGTCAAATCGTCCTGGTTCAGCGGTTCGTCACGTAAGTGAGTGTGGACGAGGCGGATGCCGCGGAGCCCAAATCGGCCTAATCGATAGCCTGCGATGTCGGGGAGGACGACGCCACGTTCGCTGCCGACGAATACATCCTCAACGGTTCCGCCACGACTGATGAAGACGCCAATTTGCCGTTTAATCTCGCGTGACAGAGACGTAAGATACCCGGCGAGCTCTTGGCTCACGACGTCGTGTGCGGAGACGTGGCGACTATAGATCTTGCCCAGTCGGTGAAGCTGACTCTGTTTGAGGCCGTTCAGGTTGCCGTGGACGGGTGAAATACTCGCTCTCCTCTCACGTGGTGCTGTTCGGTTGGCACTGGCACGGTGCTGGCATCTCTCGTGCGGATCGAACCTTGAGCGAAAGGCTCAACGTCTAGTGATGCGAATTGTTTTTCGGCGTAGGCCGTCCATCCAGCTGCCGCAATCATTGCCCCATTGTCCGTGCAATGGCGTGGATGTGGGTGATGCAGGCGAATGCCTTCTTTCTCTGCCGCTGTCCGCATGTTGTGTCGGAGTGACGAGTTTGCAGCCACGCCGCCGACCATGATGACGTCGCGGATATCGTAGCAGGTTGCGGCGCGGATGGTTTTCTGGACGAGCACGGTGACAATAGCCGATTGATATCCCGCGGCGATGTCAGCGTCAGACACGGTGTCGCGATGTGTGTCTGCTGACTGTAGGAAGTAACGCAATGCGGTCTTGATGCCACTAAAACTAAAATCAAACGATTGCTTTGATGCGTAGGGAAGCGAGAATGGCGCGTTGTGAGGATCGCCAGATTGCGCCAGTCGATCAATGATTGGCCCACCAGGGTAGCCAAGTCCCAGCATCTTCGCCGCCTTGTCAAAGGCTTCTCCGGCGGCGTCGTCTAACGTCTGACCTAACAGGCGATATTCTCCGCGACATGGCACCAGATATAGGTTTGTGTGTCCGCCCGACACCACCAGAGCGATATGCGGGACTGGAACCTCGGGCGAATCGAGCCATACTGAGGCGAGATGGCCCTCCAGATGGTGGACACCGATGAGCGGAATGTTTGCGGTGTAGGCCAATGCCTTTGCAAACGAGACGCCGACAAGCAGTGAGCCGATCAGCCCAGGTCCCTGCGTGACCGCGACCGCATCAAGGTCACTCAGCTGAATCCCCGCCTGGTCGAGCGCGGCGTGAACCACAGGTTCTACCTGTGCGATATGTGCACGAGAGGCAAACTCAGGAACGATTCCACCGAATGGCGTGTGAATGTCGTCTTGGCTCTGAAGAACATCGGAAAGGACGTGGTATCCATCTTTGACGACCGCAGCGGCCGTATCGTCGCAGGAGGTTTCGATACCGAGTATGAGGGTATCACTCACAGCGAGTCATCCTCACTGTGAGTGATAATTGGAGACGAAATTAGCGAGTGGCCGGAAGTGTATCGTTACGTCCAATGGGAAGGTTACACGCTGGCGAGGGCTTCTTCCTCAGCCGCAAGTGGCTCTTCCTTCGCAACTTCAAATTCAATGATTTCGTCTTTTAGAGAGACCTTGATCTTGTCCCCTTCGTGAAAACGACCCTTAATGAGTTCGTCAGAGAGGGGATCACTCAGATACTTCTGAATGGTTCGCTTCATTGGCCGTGCCCCGTACAACGGCTGATAGCCTTCTTGAATGAGCCAGTTTTTTGCGTCCTCTGAAATCTCCAGCCCAATGCTTTGTTCGCGCAAGCGTGCATGCACTTCTTCGAGCTGGATGTCGATGATCTTATAGAGGTGTTCTTTTTCAAGGGAGTGAAAGACCAGCACTTCATCAACGCGATTCAGAAATTCAGGACTGAATGCCCGTCGGAGTTCCTCCAACACATCTTCACGTTTTCGTTTTCGCGTATCCTCTTCGCGCTCTTGTTGGAAACCGAGTGATCCCTCTTTCTGCAACAACTTGGTGCCGATATTCGAGGTCATGATCACGACGGTATTCTTGAAGTCAACTTTGCGTCCGAGGCTATCGGTGAGCGACCCGTCATCGAGAACTTGCAGTAAGACATTGAAAATATCAGGATGCGCTTTCTCGATCTCGTCAAAGAGCACCACCGAATAGGGGCGCCGACGAATCGACTCAGTGAGCTTTCCGCCCTCTTCATAGCCCACATATCCTGGAGGGGCTCCAAATAGCCGAGAACTACTAAACTTTTCCATGTACTCAGACATATCGATGCGAACCAAGGCATCTTCAGAGTCAAAGAGGAATCCCGCAAGGGCTCTCGCGAGTTCTGTTTTTCCCACGCCGGTCGGACCAAGGAAGATAAAGGATCCGATGGGTTTTCTGGCGTCTTTCAACCCGGCTCGTGATCGTCGCAGTGGTCGGCATACTGCCGAGACGGCTTCGTCCTGTCCGATCACACGCTCGTGGAGTGCGTCTTCCATGCGAAGCAACTTTTGAGACTCTTCTTCTTCGAGTTTGAAGAGGGGGATTCCCGTCATCATAGAAATCATCTGCGAGATATCTTCGCGGGAGATGACAGGACGGTTCTTTTCTTGACCCTTTTTCCATTCAGATCGGGAGGTATCGTGGAGCTTGCGGAGCCGCTGTTCTTCTTCTCGAAGTTTCACGGCTTCTTCAAAGTTCTGTAACGCAATCGCGAGTTCCTTTTCACGCACCACGCGTTTGAGATCCTGTTCATAGGCCTTGAGATCTCCAGGAAGCACGTAGGTCTGAAGTTTCATGCGTGCGCCGCTCTCGTCGATCACATCAATGGCTTTATCGGGTAAGAACCGGTCCGAGATATATCGATCGGAAAGACGTACCGCATCGATGATGGCATCGTCGGTGATTTCAACGCCATGATGGCTTTCATATCGTTCTCGTAAACCTTTCACAATCTGAATCGATTCCTCAATCGACGGCTGCTGAACAAAGATCGGGTGAAAGCGTCGCTTCAGTGCGCCATCTTTCTCGATGTGTTTGCGATATTCGTCGAGGGTGGTGGTGCCGATGCAGTGAATCTCTCCTCGCGCAAGCGCGGGCTTTAACATGTTTGACGCATCGATCGAGCCTTCTGCTGCTCCGGCGCCAACCAAGGTGTGAAGCTCGTCGATGAACAGGATGATATTTCCGGTTTGGATAATCTCCTTCATGATCACTTTGAGACGCTCTTCAAATTGGCCACGGTATTTCGTTCCAGCGACGAGCGCGCCGAGGTCAAGTGCAATCACGCGGCGGTTGAGCAGGTTGTCTGGGACTTCGGCGTTGACGATTCGCTGTGCGAGCCCTTCGACGATGGCGGTTTTGCCAACGCCGGCTTCCCCAATCAGCGCCGGGTTGTTTTTTGTGCGACGACAAAGAATTTGCAGCACGCGTTCGATCTCCTCGCCGCGTCCGATCACCGGATCCAATGCATTGTCTTGGGCAAGTTTGGTGAGGTCGCGACCAAATTCATCCAACGCTGGGGTCGTGCTTTTTCGCTCGCGCTCGCGCGGGGATGATTTTTTCAGGTACATGACTGTGAGTTGTCGGGCGGCAAGAAGGTTTGCTCCGAGACTGCGTAGTGTCTTTCCTCCAAGTCCTTCCTCTTCCCGAAGCAACCCAAGAAGCAGATGTTCGCTTCCGATATGGTTGTGGCCGAGCAGACGGGCTTCTTCAATACCGAACTCAATGACTTTTTTGACGCGTGGACTGAATGGGATTTCTCCGAATGCTAGTGCGGTGCCGCCGCCGGGCATGTTGCGTTCGATCTCGGCCTGAATTCGCTCAGGGGAGAGGCCCATCTTCTTCAGAATGGATGCGGCGATGCCATCGCTGTCGCGCAGGAAGGCCAAAACTAAATGCTCGGTACCGAGGTAGTCATTCATATGACGTTCGGCCTCTTCTCGAGCAAGAATGATGATCTTTCGGCCTTTGTCAGTGAATCGTTCGAACATCACGCCTCCTTTGGGACGATGACCCTGTATAATGTGCGGGAAATGCGGATGAAATTCAGGGTTGGATCCTGTTGATTTAGTCTAGGTTTCGCTCAAATCGATGTCAAGCCCGAACCGAGTTGACAAGGCTTATGGGACTACCTACTCTTGGGGCCGATTGCACTCCATCTTATCAATGACTTCCCACCCACAATCATGAAGAACATCGGGATCATCGCCAAACCCAATTTCCCTGGGGTTGAAGCAACCTTGCGTTCCCTCGTGCCGTGGCTTCGTGAACGTCAGAAGAACCCGGTTCTCGATTCACCCATTGCTTCCATTCCTATCGGTTCAGATCAGCCAAATCTAAAGTCAGAATCTGTCGATCAGAGTGATATGTTGGTGGTGTTCGGTGGTGATGGGACGATGCTGCGCGCCGCACGACTTGTCGCGAATCGGCCGATTCCAATTCTTGGCATCAACGTTGGCGGGCTTGGGTTCTTGACGGAGGTTACACCAGACCAAGTCGATCCTGCACTTGAGCGCATCTTTGCTGGTCAATTTGCGGTTGAGGAACGGCTCATGCTTGAGTCACGGGTCTGTTCAGGAGCTGTGGAGGCTGTGGAAACCATTGCATTGAATGACGTTGTGATTAGTAAAGGCACGCTCTCTGGAATGGTCACGCTGGAGATATCCGTCGGAGGAGAATTTCTGACAACGATTCGCGGGGACGGCCTCATCATCTCGACGCCCACTGGATCGACGGGATACTCGTTGTCCGCTGGAGGTCCGATTGTGAACCCGTCCGTGCATGCTCTCATTCTGACGCCGATCAGTCCCCACACACTCACTCATCGTCCCATTGTTGTTCCTCAGACGGAAGTTGTTCGTGTCGTCCTGCAGAGCAAAGAGGATGGGGCTGTCGCAAGTTTTGATGGACAGTCTGGCCATCCGTTGCACGAGGGCGACACCGTTGACATCGAGACGCTGGACACCCGG
>JAJDBL010000002.1 GCA_029261375.1 Nitrospirales bacterium | reverse complement strand
TCGAAGAAGCGCCCGTAGCGCAGCCCGATCTCCGCGCGCTCCACCACCACGGCAACCTTGCGCAGGTCGTGGTCGGCGAGGTAGCGGGCGAGCCACAGCGGCTCGTCCTCGTGAGAGCCGATCTGCAGATGGAACATGAAGTCGCTGCGTCCGCGCTCGGTGCCCGCCCAGTTGAGGGTGGGCATCTCGGCGCGATCGGCCAGCCGGGCGGCGATGGTGGCGTCGTCGCCCATGGCGGGGCCGATCACGGCGATCACTCCGGCGTCGACGAGCCGCGCGTAACCGTCTTCGAGCGCCTTGGCGCTGCCGTAGGGGAGGCCGTTCACGCGTTCGAAGACGAACTCCACGGGACGCGCAAAACGCCGCGCAACGTCGTCGAGGGCGAGCTTCGCCAGCTTCTCGAAGCTCTCGCGGCTCACTCCGAGCCCGGGTGTGTCATCCAGGACGCCGATCCGAACTGCAGCGAGTGTATCTGTCATGGCGACAGCCTGACGCCGGCCGGGTTATCGTGTCAACCGGCCAGCACGGGCAAAGGGGTGGCAGACGGGCGATGAAGAAATTCGAGCACGACGTTCGCATCACGGGGATCGGCATGTCGGACGTCGGACGGCGTCTGATGCGCGACCCAATGGAGCTCACCATCGATGCCTGCCTCGCCGCCATGGCGGACGCCGGGCTCACACGCGACGACATCGACGGCCTGTCCACCTATCCGGGGCCGATGTTTCCCGGCGGAATGTCGAGCGGAGGAGTCGTCGACGTCGAGGACATCCTGCGGGTGCGGCCCAGGTGGTTCAATGGCGGCAGCGAGGTATCGGGCCAGACCGGCTCCGTGGCCACCGCCGCGCTCGCTGTTTCCGCCGGGCTGTGCAATCACGTTCTGTGCTTCCGCTGCGTCTGGGAGGGAACCCATCAGGTACTGCTGCGCTCGGGCAAGATCGCACCTCCGCGGGGCAGCGGCGGAGTGGGCGGGGATGCGCAGTGGCGACTTCCGTTCGGGGCGTCGTCGGCGGCCAACTGGATCGCCATGCTGGCCAGCCGCTACTTCCACGAATACGGCGCTACTCGCGAGCAGCTGGCCCAGATCGCCCTCAACGGTCGCCGCAATGCCGCCCTCAACGAGAAGGCCGTGTATCGCGACCCCCTCGACATGGACGGCTATCTGGGCGCGCGCATGATCACCACACCCTTCGGTCTCTACGACTGCGACGTCCCCTGCGATGGTGCCGTCGCCATCGTGATCTCCCGCGCGGAGGCGGCGCGGGATACGCGTCGGCCGAATCCGCTGCGCCTGGAGGCAGTGGGTTGTCAGATCAGCGAACGCCCGAGCTGGGACCAGGGCAGCCTCACCCACGAGCCACTGCTCGAAGGCGCGGCGCGCTCGTTGTGGGAGCGCACCGACCTGACACCGTCGGACGTCGACGTCGCCCAGATCTACGACGGTTTCAGCTTCAACTGTCTGTGCTGGCTGGAGCGCCTCGGCTTCTGCGGCGAAGGAGAGGGCGCGCAGTTCATCGAAGGTGGCCAGCGCATCGCCCGCGACGGCGAGCTGCCGCTCAACACGGCGGGCGGACAGCTGTCGGCCGGTCGGCTGCACGGTTACGGCTTCCTCCACGAAGCCTGCGTGCAGCTGTGGGGCGAGGGCGGCGCGCGGCAGGTGGCGGGAGACCCGGAAGTGGCGATCGTGGCGACGGGCGGCGGCGCGCCGGGCGGGACAATGCTGCTCACTACGGACTGAGTGCGGAACCGGAGGCGACGAAGGTGGTTGTCGACGATCGGGCTCTCGACGAGCTCGACATCATCTCCAACGAACACTACGGGCGCAACGGCTACCCGCACGCCGCGTGGGCGCGGCTGCGCCGCGAAGCACCGGTCCACTGGGTCGAGCGCCGCGTCGACAATCCCTTCTGGGCCATTACGAAGCACGCCGATATCGTCGAGATCTCGAAGCAGCCCGGCCTTTTCGCGAACGGGCCGCGGCTCGCGGTGTTTCCGGGCCTCAGTGTTCCCAGCGAAGCCGGGCTGCAAATTCGGCACCTGCTCAACATGGACCCGCCGGTGCACGGCGCCTACCGGCGAATCGCGAGTGGACGCTTCACGCCACGTGGCATCGCGCCGTTCGTGACGAAGCTCGAAGAGATCGCCCGCGATCTGCTCGACGAGATGTTTCGCGAGGGTGCGGACGTCGAAGTCGACTTCGTGCAGGCCTTCTCGGCGCGCCTGCCTCTCGAGGCGCTGTGTCGGATCCTCGGTGTGCCGCGCAAAGACTGGAGGCTTCTGTACGACTGGACGAACGCGATCAGCGGCTCTGCGGATCCCGAATTCCAGGAAGAGGGCGACGACCAGTTCGCCACCACCAACCGCGCCCGCACGTCGCTCTTTGGCTACTTCAACGACATGGTGACCGAGCGGCGCAAGCAGCCCAGCGACGATCTGGTGAGTCTACTCGCCAACTCCGAGATCGACGGCGGGCCGCTTCCGCCGATCGAGCTGCTCTCCTACTACTTCCTGCTGGTCGTCGCGGGCAACGAGACCACGCGCAACGCCACATCGGGAGGGCTGCTGGCGCTGATCGAGAATCCCGGCGAGCTCGCGAAGCTGCGAGCGAATCCCGAGCTGCTGAATGCGGCCGTCGAAGAGATCGTTCGCTTCACGTCTCCCGTGATTCAGTTCTGCCGCACACCGAACCGCGACGTAGTGATTCGCGGGCAGCAGATTGCGGCCGGCGAGAACGTCTGCCTCTTCTATCCGTCGGCAAATCGCGACGAAGACGTCTTCGACGCGCCGTCCGAGTTTCGTGTGGACCGACGCCCGAATCCCCACGTCGGATTCGGGATCGGCGAGCACTTCTGCCTCGGTGCGAATCTCGCGCGGCTGGAGCTGCGCGTGGCGTTCCGCGCGCTGCTCGCGCGTCTCGAGGACGTGGAGCTGGCTGGCAACGTCGACCGGCTCAGCTCGAGCTTCGTCGGCGGAATCAAACGGATGCCGATTCGCTGCCGACTGTCGGCGGCATGACCTGAGACCGCCGGGGCGACGGACCGACTGCATCGCGCCACCGGACGCCGTGGCCTCGCCTCCTCCGAGGTTCTCGGAGCTCCGGCGTATCCACCGGTCGCGGGCACCGCGCG
>JAJDBL010000001.1 GCA_029261375.1 Nitrospirales bacterium | reverse complement strand
TTCATCCACACCTCCACTGTGCATCGTGATAACGATTGAGGGGCGTAGGCTCAAGACAGACGGTGGAAACAGAACCTTCCGTTACCCACACCCAATACGCCATTCGTGACATCTCCTTGTGCGGTTATTATGCAAGAAAGCCAGGTCTTCCGCTTTCCCCTTCAGCCTTTGACCTTGCGTCGGCCTATCCCAACGGTTATCCAATGATGACCTTCTCCTCAGCGTACCGGAATCGTGCATGCTGAGTCCCGCCAACGATCGCAATGCTAATCGCTAACGGCCCAATGCGCCCAATCAACATCAGGAAAGCGATGAGAAGTTTTCCCCCATCACTGAACGAGGCCGAGAGGCTACGTGATGCGCCATCACCGGTTGACATTCCGACGGTGGCAGCTGCAGACATCGCTTCAAACAACGTGCCGAGAAACTGTTGCTCTTCGACAAACGCTAGAACAAGCGTCGCCACCGACACAAACACAATGGCCAGCCCCGCAAGATAAAAGGCTTGGGCAACCGTGTCCGCAGGAATCCGACGGTGGAACACCATCACATCTCGGTGTCCCCGCATCGTTGCCCATAACGCCATGACAATCGTACCAAAGGTGGTCGTCTTAATGCCGCCACCGGTACTCCCCGGGGACCCTCCAATGAACATGAGGAAGACCACAAAGTAGAGCGTTGAGTTGGTAAGCAATGACGCGTCAACAGTCCCAAAGCCCGCTGTTCGTCCCGACACGGCCTGAAAACATGCCACGAGAACCTTTTCCGGCCATCCGAGAATCCCCAATGTTCTCGGGTTGGCATGTTCAAAGAGCAGTATCACAAGCGTGCCCATCCCAATAAGCACGGCCGTGACCGTGAACACCATTCTCGTGTGCACAGACAACCGTAGATGTCGTCGTCTGATGACGCCAACGACATTGTCATAAACGAGAAATCCAATGCCGCCAGTAACAATCAGGATCATTGCGACCCCGTTGATCAGCACGTCGAGTTGGTATAATCCAAGGCTATTTTGAAATAGGGTAAATCCGGCGTTATTGAACGCGGAAATTGCATGAAAGACCCCATGGTAGATCGCGTAGAGGGGTTCGAAATCACCCCAGAACCGGAGCGTGAACAGCACCGCACCCGCTCCTTCAACAATGAACGTGACCGTCACCACCTGCAATACAAAACGCAAAATGCCCTCGGGACTTGTAAGATTCAGGGCTTCCTGGAGCACCCGACGCTCCTGCATGCCAATCCGACGGCCTAACACAATCACGAGAAGCGCAGCGATCGTCATATAGCCGATCCCCCCGATCTGAATCAGACCTAAGATCACGAGTTGCCCGAACAACGTGAAATCGTTGGGGGTATCGAGAACGATGAGGCCAGTGATACTGGTCGCCGACGTCGCGGTAAACACGGCATCAACCCAACTAATACCACTGCCGGTGGTGGCGAGCGGAAGTAGCAGCAATCCCGCTCCCATGCTGATGATCACGACATATCCAAGGAAAAGAACGCGAGTCGGCGTGAGTCGCTGTGCGGGCAGGCCTTTCTTAAACCAGGCGAAAGGGAAAAACATCGCGCGGGTAAGATTTCCCAAATCTGACCTACGAGGTTTTTGAAGAACGCAAAAACACGGTGGATTGCAGAGGGACCCGCCTCACGTCGAGGGCGGCTTTTGTGGCATAAACGCGGACAAGATGTCCATCGGGAGAGGAAACACCACGGTCGTGTTTTGCCCCACGGTAATCTCTGTCAAGGTCTGGAGATAGCGAAGCTGGAGCGTCGCAGGGGTGCGACTCATAATCTCCGCCGCATCGGCAAGCCGCTGCGACGCCTCGTATTCTCCGTCCGCATGAATCACCTTCGCTCGCCGTTCACGTTCAGCCTCAGCCTGACGAGCAATCGCACGCTGCATTTCTTGTGGAAGGTCGACGTTCTTGACCTCTACCGCTGTCACTTTAACACCCCACGGCTCGGTCCTCTCATCAATGATCCGCTGAAGCTCCGCATTGATTTCCTCTCGCTGTACAAGCAAGTCATCAAGCTGGCTCTGACCAAGCACACTCCGCAGGGTCGTCTGGGCCATCTGCTGGGTCGCGTACAGATAGTTTTCGACGTCGAGGATCGCTTTATCCGGATCCACGACCCTGAAAAACACGACGGCATTCACCTTCACCGTCACATTGTCCTTAGTAATAATATCCTGGGAAGGGACGTCAAAGGTTTCAGTTCGGAGGCTGACCTTCACCATCTGATACAACCCAGGAATGATGATAATAATTCCAGGACCGTTGCCGCCGATAAGCGCCTTCGAACGCTTGCCAAGCAAAAAGATGACGGCCCGCTCATACTCCCGCAAAACTTTAAACCCGCTCCACAAAATCATCACGATCATCGCGATAACGATGAAAGGCATCGAGAACATACTCATGACGTGGATTCCCCTTCCTTTGCGTGACGATGTTGGGTGACCAACAGCCGCAATCCTTTTACCGCAGTGACTTCAACCTCTTGTCCAGCTTGAATAGGCATGTCGCTGGTGGCATTCCAGAGTTCCCCATTGAGCCACACACGACCGTCCAAATTTAAGTCCGTTTTTGCACGAGCCGTCATTCCCACCAAAGCTTCGGCTCCTGTGACCGGTGCTCGCCGCAGCGATTTCAACGCCAATCCGGTCATCAGCATAATGAACCCTGCAAAAACCAACACCACCGGAAGAATCACGCTCAACGATACCTTCTGAAACTCGGCCCCGCCATTCATCAGCATGATGGAGCCTAACGTCATTGCCGCAATGCCCCCGATACTGAGCAATCCATAACTAAACATTTGCATCTCGAGGATCAGGAGAATGATGCCAAGGATCATCAAGAGCAACCCCGCGTAGTTGATCGGCAACGTTTGGAACGAGTAGAACGCGAGAATCAGACTCACGGCACCCACTACGCCTGGCAAGATCATTCCGGGACTGTACAGTTCTGCAATGATACCAATGGTCCCAATGGTCATCAGGACGTACGCAATATTGGGATCGCTAAGCACCTTGAGAAACTCGAAACGTGCCGACATCGGGATATTCTGAACGTGCGCGTCCTTCGTCTTCAACACCACGGTCCCGGTTGCCGTTTCCACCTCGCGACCATCGATCGCGGCAAGAAGCTCATTCAGATCCGCCGCAACCAGATCGATGACTCCCAACTCCAAGGCTTCCTTGTCTGTGACGGACACGCTTTTTCTCACGGCTTCTTCGGCCCACTTCGCATTTCGGCCTCGCTGTTCAGCAATCGACTTAATATAGGCCACAGCGTCGTTCTCCACTTTCTCCTTCATCACCTTGTCCATTTCGCCACCACCCATCGCGACGGGATGAGCCGCACCAATATTCGTACCGATGGACATCGCGGCCACGTGACCCGCCATCGTGATGAAGACACCAGCCGAGGCCGCGCGTCCTCCATTCGGAGAGACAAATACGACCACGGGAATGGGAGACGCATCAATTTCCTTAATGATCAGACGCATCGACGTATCGAGGCCACCCGGGGTATCCAGCTGAAACACCAAGAGGTGTGCGTTGGACTCAACAGCCTCTTCCAGCGCAGCCTCAAAATACTCAGCCGTGACCGGATTGATCACGCCTTCATAGGTCGCAACCGTAATAGTTTCTGCAATTGCAATAGGGG